>CAZDXY010000099.1:0-13494 GCA_964509385.1 uncultured Rikenellaceae bacterium | reverse complement strand
TCCATATAGCATTTGGGTTTCTGAGATTATTCTTCAGCAAACAAGGGTTGCGCAAGGTATTGGTTTTTATAACCTTTTCATGCAAAAATTTCCAACAGTTCACGATCTTGCAAATGCCCATGAGGATGAAGTTTTAAAGGTATGGCAAGGACTGGGCTACTATTCTCGAGCAAGGAATATGCATAAGGCGGCCAAACAAATTGTTGAAAAATATGATGGCAAAATACCCGATTCCTTTTCGGAATTACTTGGGTTAAGTGGTGTTGGGCATTATTCGGCAGGAGCAATTGCTTCTTTCGCCTTTAAGCAGGTTGTCCCTGCCATTGATGGGAATGTGTACAGAGTAATATCTAGAATTTATGGAGTATTTGCATCACCCCATACTACCAAAGGGAAACGAGAATTTCACGATTTGGTTATGGAGCTTATTGATAAAAAGGCTCCTCATCATTTCAATCAAGCATTGCTCGATTTTGGAGCTTTACAATGCCTTCCCCGTAGTCCAAAATGCTTCGAATGCCCATTCTCCCAATTTTGCTATGCTTTTCGTAACAATCTAGTACAAAATCTACCCATTAAAGGAAAAAAGTTAATCCCCAAAGACCGCTTCTTCATTTACCTGTTAATCAGATGTAAAGGCTTAACATACATACAAAAACGAAACGAAAGGGATATTTGGCAATCCCTATATCAGTTTCCCTTAATTGAGACTGAAAAACTTCTTGAAGAACATCATATAGAGGCACATCCACAATGGAAAAGAATTTTTGGAAGTATCAAACCGAAAGTTACTTATTTATCTCCTTTAGTAAAGCATCAATTGAGCCATCAAACCTTGAATACAAGATTTGTAATTGTAGAAATCGATAGAATAACAACCACCATAAAGAAAAAATATTTAGCCATTCAACCAGAGGACATCAATGATTATTCGGTTCCAAGATTAATTGATAATTTTTTAGCAGCCGAACCAGCTGCCAAGTACTTTTTAAACACTCCCTCATAAAACCATTCCAATTTTTGCTTCATAAACTTTTGATCAGGACTAGAGTTTGTCTATAATTGATAAAATGCTTTGGACATTTAAGCGATTAATTGTAATTTTACTCATTACTTTAAAAACTAAAAATTATGAGCATTAACAAAGTCATCCTTATTGGTAATGTTGGTAAAGACCCAGAAATAAGGCATCTTGAAGGGGGTGTTACTGTTGCAAGATTCCCTCTTGCCACAAATGAAACTTATACCGATAAGACTGGACAGAGAGTGACACAAACAGAATGGCATAATATCGTAGTATGGCGTGGACAAGCCGATATTGCTGAGAAATACGTGAAATCAGGAAAATTGCTTTACGTTGAGGGAAAATTACGAACAAATGTATACGAGGATAAGGGAACAGGAACTAAGAGATATTTCACTGAGGTTCATTGCACTAATTTCCGTTTTCTTGGACCATCAGGTGAGGGGGGTGCATCTCAGAACAAAGAAGCAATTAAGGATTCAACAAATAGTATGTTAAGCGAATCAGAACCACCAGTACCTGAACCGGAAGATGATCTTCCCTTTTAATGCTTTTAAATAATTAATGCGGAAATTTTGTTAAAAACATGAATCAATGCTTTTTAGCAAACCATTCGAAGATGCATTAGATTTTTGATTCAAAAATTATTTGGATTTGACAACATTGTTATTATTCATATTTACAGTTATTCTGGATGTTATTTTCTATCCAATATCCATTGGATTTGTTTTTGGCATAGTTGCTCTTATTGTTCTTCTTTTCATTTCAAGTCTTATATCTGGTTCCGAATCAGCATTTTTTTCCCTTAACCCAACAGATCTAAACCATCTTAAGGAGAATCCGACGAAAAGAAATAGAATTGCACTTCAACTTCTCGAAAAACCTGAGCAGCTTCTAGCATCCATCCTTATTACCAATAACCTTGTAAATGTTGGGATAATAATTCTCTCAGCATTTCTTACAGCTTCAATTGTTGATTTTTCAAATACTCCTTTGCTGGGATTTCTTGTTCAGGTTGTTGTTATTACTTTCATACTTTTACTTTTTGGAGAGATTATTCCCAAAATATTGGCAACGAGCAAATCTCTCGCTTTTTCAAAACTTATGGCTTTTCCCTTGTTTATTCTTACAAAACTATTGAAACCGTTAAACTACTTGCTTGTTAGTTCTTCGGTTCAAATGAGTCGTAGGTTTTCGTCAAAGCGCAATATTTCTATAGATGAACTTAGCGACGCCCTTGATATAACCTCTGGTCAGCTTCCCGAAGAAAGAAAAATACTCAAGGGTATTGTTACATTTGGTAATAAAGAAGTACGTGAGATTATGAAACCACGTCTTGATGTGGTAGCATTAGATCTAACTACTGGGTTTAATAAGCTTAAATCTGTTGTAGTTGAGTCAGGATATAGCAGGATACCAGTGTACGATCAGACATTTGACGAGATTCGGGGTGTGCTGTATGTTAAAGATCTTCTGCCATTTATTCAAGAATCGGATGATTTTCAGTGGCAAAATCTCCTTAGAGAGCCTTACTTTATCCCTGAAAGTAAAAGGATTAACGCACTACTTTCAGAATTTCAGACCAAGAGAATTCATCTTGCCATTGTAGTGGATGAGTATGGTGGAACATGCGGAATTGTGACCCTTGAAGATATTCTCGAAGAAATTGTCGGTGAAATTTCCGATGAATCTGACGAAGAAGTTGCATTGTACTCAAAGTTAGATGACTACAACTACTTTTTCGAGGGAAAAATTCTTTTGAATGACTTTTGCAGGATTGTTAATGTAGATGATGCTCTATTTGATAATGTCAGAGGAGAAGCCGAAACCCTAGCCGGTGTTATTTTAGAGATTACAGGTCTTCTACCTCGAAAGAATGATATTATTAACCATAAACAATTTCAATTTCTAATAGAATCGGTTGATAACAAGAGAATAAAACGGGTTAAGGTAACCATTAAAAAACAACATGTTTAGCATGAGAATAGCATTTTATTTCTTTAGTTTTGTTTTAGTAATTCTATGGTTTGGATCATGTAGGAATAGTTCAACGCCAAAGCCCAGGGGTTATTTTAGGATTGATTTCCCGGAAAAAAGATATCAATTGTTCGATTCAATATCTTTTCCATATTCTTTTCAATATCCAGTTTATGGAAGAGTAATTAAGGATGTCTCCAAGATTAGTGAGAAGTATTGGGTTAATGTGGATTTCCCCGATTATAAAGCTCGAATTCATATTAGCTACAAAGATGCTCAAGGAAGATTGGACTCTTTATCTGAGGATTCAAGAGTTCTTGCATACAAGCATGCAGCTAAAGCCGATGCAATAAGTGAGAGATTTTATTCTAACACCGAAACCAATGTTTATGGTGTTTTGTATCAGATAAAGGGTAATACTGCCAGTTCATGGCAGTTCTATGTAACCGATTCAATGAGTCATTTTTTAAGGGGCGCGCTATACTTTTCTGTTAGAACCAATAAAGACTCTTTGGCACCTGCCATAGATTTTTTTGGGAAAGATTTAATAATGCTCATGGAAACAGTTGAATGGAAAGATATTGATAGATAAACGGAATGGGATTAATAGACTTAAATAAAACCGATGATTACACTCTGGGTGTTTGGCGTGTAGAAGAGTCTGAAGAGAAGCTCAAAGAGATTGTTGGAGGTACATTTTTCCCTGGTTTAAGTAGAATATCCCATCACCGTCGAAGATTAGAGTGGTTGGCAGCAAGATCTTTGTTAAAAGAATTTGGATATCAGGGACTCGTAAAGTATCATCCAAGCCGTCGCCCCTTTCTTGCGAATTCTCGTTCACATATTTCCATTAGCCATTCTTTCCCTTTTGTAGCTGTTATACTTAGCAGCGATTTCCTTGTGGGTATTGATATTGAATACTATAACAGACCCTTTATGTCTGTTACCCATAAGTATCTTTCGGAAAGAGAGAAAAAATGGATTGATGTAAATGATAATAAAATGCTTGCATTAGTATGGAGCGCAAAGGAAGCTATATATAAACTTCCTGGAATGGAGGGACTAGGTGGTGTTGATATGGATATTAAACCGATCAATACTGTTTCAGATTTTGGAAATTTGGATGCCATCATTCGAATTGGAGGGACTGTTCAGCGGTTTAACTACATAAGGTATTACTACATTGGTAGCTTCAATGTAGTATGGGTTTGTTGTAATCCCAAAACTTTAGTTTGGTGATCATGGTATATAGCATGCTAGCAGCTAACAATGGGAAGAAAGCCACCTTTGCTCTCTTGGTGGATCCTGATGAACATTCGGCGAAGGGTATCGAGTCTTTAGCTAATCAAGCCGAACAGGTTGGTGTAGATATAATTTTTTTTGGAGGGAGTTTTGTTAAAAGCCATATAGAAACCGCTCTAACTGCCATAAAACAAAGCACGAAGATTCCAGTTGTTCTTTTTCCAGGCAATGCAATCCAATTCAGCAGTAAAGCCGATGCTATTCTTTTGCTATCCCTAATATCTGGAAGAAATCCCGACTACTTAATTGGAAATCATATCATTGTATCAAATGCAATAAAGGAAAGTGGCATAGAGGTAATTCCTACAGGTTATATGCTTATTGAGTCGGGAGTTACTACCTCAGTTCAGTATATGAGCAATACTATGCCTATCCCATCAGCCAAAATAGATATTGCAGTAGCAACTGCGTTGGCAGGTCAACAGCTGGGGCTAAAGGCAATTTATCTTGAGGCGGGGAGTGGAGCTAAATTTCCAGTACCCCCTGATCTTATTAGAGAGGTTAGGAAGAATATAGATTTACCAATAATTGTTGGTGGTGGGCTTCGTTTACCTGAGCAGGTATATGCAGCAAGGGAGGCTGGAGCCAATTTAGTTGTGGTTGGAAATGCCATTGAGAAAAATCCCAATTTGTTAGGTGAATTGGCAAAAGCTTCTCTTTAGATGATATTTCATTTATATTGCAAAAAAAGGCGCTTAAATGCGCCTTTTTTTGCAATAATTAATTATTTACTTACTTCATTTCGAAGATTTCACCGCTATGTAATAGGTCGTCCATGCACTTTATTTTTGCTGATTTTTGGACTTCAAGCAGTTGATCACGAACATTATCATCATAGGTTGAATGTTTAACTGCACGAATAACTCCAAGCGCAACAGGGTACTCTGGAAGGCTCATATTCACAAGCATAGTGTGTAAGCCTGGATTTGGATTTTGTGCATTATGGACAAGGATATCGTCAAGGGTGTATCCATCCTCACCAAGAGTGACAACTTTTAAGTGGTTGTTTTCGATTACTAGCCCTTTCTCGTTATTCTTTCCAAATAGCATTTTTTCGCCATGACGAAGAACTATTGTTTTATCTGCTCGATTTTCCCGATCAGTTATTTCTTCATGGGTTTTATCGTTATATATGACGCAGTTTTGCTGAATCACAATCACAGAAGTACCATCATGTTTTGCAGCTTCCACAAGGATTTCGGCAGTAAGTTTAACGTCAACATCAATTGAACGGGCGAAGAATTTACCTTGAGCTCCTATTACCAGCTCTCCAGGACGAAATGGATGTTCAACGGTACCATAAGGAGAAGTTTTAGTAATTGCACCAAGTTTAGAAGTAGGGCTGTACTGGCCTTTTGTTAGTCCGTATATCTCATTGTTAAATAGAATGATATTGATATCGATATTACGCCTGATGGCGTGAATAAAGTGGTTACCACCAATGGCGAGTGAATCTCCATCTCCTGTCATCATCCATACGCTGAGCTTGGGATTAGCCACTTTTATGCCTGTTGATATTGCTGCAGCCCTTCCATGTATACCATGAAATCCAAAGGTATCAACATAGTATGGAAAGCGGCTGGAACAACCAATACCCGAAGCAAATACATACCTTTCCTTACTGTAGTCTAGCGCTTCAGAAACTTCAGGTAATGCTCTGTAAACAGCGTTTAGTATTGCATGATCGCCACAGCCTGGACACCAGCGTACTTCCTGATCGCTTTTGAAATCTTGTGGAGTATAGTTATGTTTTCCCATGGTTACTTGCCCTCCAGTATTTGATTAATTTTTTCTTTTAGTTCAATAATGGTAAATGGTAATCCTTGTACCTTATTGAATTGCAGGTAATTGAATTCCTGAAAATTCATTCGAAGGTAGTTTGCCATTTGCCCTAAGTTTAGTTCGCATACCAATAGATTTTTGTAACGCTTAAAGATATCACGAACGTTTTTGGGCAATGGATAGATATAGTTGAAATGGCACAAGGAAACGTTTTTCCCCTGTTCTCTTAATTCTTGTACTGCGGTGAGCATATGTCCATAAGTACCCCCCCAGCTAATAACCAGAAGTTCACCTTCTTGATCACCATAAACCTCTTGAAGAGGAATGTAGTCCTGAATTTTTTCAACTTTTGCCTGCCGTATCTCAACCATTTTTTGATGGTTGGCAGGATCGTGCGAAACGGAGCCTTTCAGGAAGTCTTTTTCTAAACCACCAACACGGTGCTCAAGTCCTTTTTGCCCAGGAATTGCCCATCGTCGTGCAAGCCGTTCTGGATCACGCTCATAGGGTAAGTAGTTTTGAGTTCCATCTGGTACTAGGGGAGGCTTGATTTCTGGATAATCCTTCATGCTGGGTATAAACCACGGTTCGCTTCCATTGGCAAGGTAACCATCGGTAAGGAGTATAACAGGTGTCATATGTTCTAATGCTATTTTTGAGGCAATAAAAGCCCAATCGAAGCAATTGCTGGGAGTACTCGCTGCAACAATAGCTACGGGTGCTTCTCCGTTTCGTCCGTATAAAGCCTGAACCAGATCGCTTTGTTCGGTTTTGGTTGGCAATCCCGTTGATGGTCCTCCTCGCTGAACATCAACAATAACAAGGGGTAATTCAGTCATTACGGCAAGCCCAATGGCTTCAGATTTGAGTGAAAGACCAGGCCCTGATGTTGTTGTAACTGCGAAGTTTCCTGCGTAAGCAGCACCTATGGCAGTGCATATACCTGCAATCTCATCCTCAACCTGTAGCGTTTTAACACCTAGATCCTTGCGTTTTGCAAGTTCAATAAGAATTTCAGTTGCTGGGGTAATGGGATAAGAACCACAAAAAAGAGGTAATTTGGCTTTCTCGGCTGCAGCAATTAAACCCCATGCAGTTGCAGTATTTCCATTTATGTTTCGATACAATCCTTTTTTAATGTTTGTTGCAGCGGGTATCTGGTATGTGTTGGCAATTGCCTGTATGTTTGCTGCATAGTTAAAACCATCGCGGAGCACTTTTTTATTGGCGTCAATAACACGAGGTTTGGTTTTGAATTTTTGCTCAAAGAAATGCTCGGTGAAATTCAAAGGACGTTCAAACATATAGTAAACCATTCCTAAAGCAAACATATTTTTGCTTCGGATTATACTTTTATTGTCAAGATCAGTTTCTTTTAAGCTTTCTTTGGTTAGGTTGGTAATTGGGGCAAAGATAACTTTGAAATCTTCTAGCTTAAGCTCTTTAATTGGATCGTCGGTTTTGTAATTTGCCCGTTGAAAACCCTTTTCGTTGAATGTATCGCTGTCAACAATAATTGTTGCTCCAATTTTAAGCCACTTAGCGTTGGCTTTGAGTGCAGCAGGGTTCATGGCAACGAGTACATCACAATAGTCTCCCGGTGTATTTATTTTTTTGCTACCTATTTGCAGTTGGAATCCCGATACCCCACCAATGGTTCCTTGAGGAGCACGTATTTCAGATGGGTAATCGGGGAATGTACTTACACCGTTGCCAAAAAGGGCTGAAGCTTCGGAAAACAATGTACCAGTTAGCTGCATTCCATCCCCTGAGTCACCAGAGAATCGAATCGATAACTCTTCTAACTTAAGGGATTGTCTTTCTTTATCCATAGTGGTTAGTATTAGTTGATTTTTCTTCGAATTAAAATCTTAAAATGTAAATGCATATAAAATAGTTTGGTATTTTATATGCATTGAGGCAAAAATTAAGGACTTAAATAAAACCATTATGCCTGATAACTTCATGCAAAATTAACTATTTTCTATAATGAAAAACTAAACTACGTTTTTTTTTAGTTGTTTAAAAACATGATTCTTATCAGGTTTAAATGGTTTTCGAAAAGATATTGGTGTATTTTTGCAATTTATTTAGTGTTCAACAAAGTGCAAATGTTATCTGTTATTGTCAATAAAAAACTAGATTAGTTTATGGCATTAATAAAATCTTTAAAGGGTTTTACACCCACAATTGGTAAGGGTTCATTTATTGCTGAAACAGCAGTTATTATCGGAGATGTTGAGATCGGTGAAGATTGTAGTATATGGTATGGTGCAGTTCTTCGTGGTGATGTTAATTATATTCGAATTGGTAATAGGGTAAACATTCAGGACAATGCTGTTATTCATACAACCTATCAAAAATCAGTCACAATTATTGAGAATGATGTATCCATTGCGCACAATGCAGTAATTCATGGGGCAACTTTAAAGAATGGTTGCCTTATAGGGATTGGAGCAGTTGTGCTCGATCATGCAGTAATAGGTGAGGGGGCCATTGTAGCTGCCAACTCGGTTGTGCTAAACGACACAATAGTTGAACCAGGGAGTGTATACGCTGGAGTTCCTGCAAAATTTGTAAAAAAAGTTGACGAAGAACAGGCCCGTACCTATAATAAAAGGATTGCCGATAGCTATTTGATGTATAAGAAATGGTACGAAGATGAAGAAAAATAGATCCTTTAGCTATATTTTGATACTATTTTATTTCTAATTCAATTTCCAAGAATCTTTTATGGAAAAATTTAATACCATCTTGATCCTCAATTTCTTTTACTAATTGTTTAAGTGTTTCAGTATTTCCACTGGAGTAGAAATTGATGAATGGGGGATTATTGTCACTAGTGATACCGTACAAATCGAAAAAAACTTTTTGAGTTTGTTTGGCTACGGCAGGAGCAGGATTGATAATACTAACACTTTTTGGAAGTATTTCCTTAAGAACAGGAATGAAGAATGGATAGTGTGTACAGCCTAATACAAGGTGATCAATATTCTGATTAAGCATTGGCCTAATATACTTTTCGAGAAGGGTCTTTGCCTCTTTGGAGTTTGATTTACCTTGCTCAACAAGTTCAACCAATCCATTGCCAACCTCATATATTACATTTATATTTTTGGCATACTTAGTCGTTGTTTCCTTATACAGCCTTCCGTTAAATGTTCCTTCAGTAGCTAAAACTCCAATGGCTTTGGTTTTTGTAGAAATGGCAGCAGGTTTTACTGCTGGCTCCATTCCTACGAATGGTATTTTATAATTAACTCTTAAATGGTCTATTGCTGAGGCCGTTGCAGTATTACAGGCAACTACGATTATGCAACTTCCTTTTGATATTAGAAAATTTGTTATTTGAGTCGAAATCTTTATTATTTCATCTTTTCCTCTTGGCCCGTAAGGACAATTTGCCGTATCGGCAAAGTAAATAAAGGATTGAGTGGGAAGAATACGAACCAATTCTTTAAGAACGGTCAACCCGCCAGCTCCTGAGTCGTAGACTCCGATTATTTGTTGGTTCTCCAATTTTTAAACAGAATAAAAAAATATTGATCATACTAATAATGTGAATCAAAATTAGGTGTTTTATGGGTATAAAACAAAAAAGCTCAATCACATTAAGCGATTGAGCTTTTTAAAAATTATGGTAGTTATTTTATTCCCAGTTCCTTTTTTACCAATGGAAGTATATCAACACTTGCCTCAGAGAAATAAACAACGCTACCCACGCTAACATCGAATATGTAAAGGAAGCCTTGCTGTTTGGCCACTTTTTTAATGGCGGTATCGGCTTTTTCGATTAGTGGGCGCATAATTTCACCCTGCATCCGCTGATAATCCTGCTGTGCGGTTGCCTCGAATTCTTGAATACGCTGTTGTAATTCTGTAAGTTCTCTTTCGCGAGCTTCGCGTATTGCTTCAGAAAGAGAATTTCTTCTTTGCATGTAGTTTTGAACCTTAGTATTATATTCAACATGCAATTCTTCGATCTGTTCGCTTAGGTCGTTGCCGTATGCTCTCAACTTTGCTTCAGCGCTATCGCGCTCTGGCATAAGAGAAAGTAACTCTTGTCCATTTATATGGCCAAACTTTAAGTTCGACTGAGCTACGGCACTTCCCGAAAACAAAAATAGGGCAATTACCAGAATAGTGAATGAGAATCTTTTCATCATGTTTATTGTGTTAAATTTGACGTACAAATATATTAATTAATTAGTTATATCCAAGTTTCTGTAAAATTTCGTCGCTCTTGTCGTAACGAGGATTTGTGTAGAGCATATTTGCCGATCCCGCTGAATCGAATATCACAGCATATCCACCCTCAGTGGCCATTTCTTTTATGGCATTGAAAACTTGATCCTGTATGGGTTTAACCAACTCTTCCCTCTTTTTAAAAAGCATACCATCCCTGCCAAAGTATCTCATTTGAAGTTCTTTGGCTACTTTTTCTTTATCCATAATATTCTCTTCACGCTTCTTTTTCATCTCCTCGGTAAGCAGTATTTTTTCTGCCTCATAATCCTTGATTAGCTTTTCAATTTCTTGGTACTTCTCTTCAATTTCCGATTGATACTGCTTTGCAATCTTATCGAGTTGCTCCTGTGCCGATCTGTAGGTTGGAATTCTGCTTAATATGTAATCTGTATCAACATAAGCAAACTTTTGGGCAAAACTCACAAAGGAGAAAATTACCAATGCAATTACTATCAATAACCTTTTCATACTTCTTTTTTTTAAGTTTATCAAGTTTTCTGCCAATATGCTAATTATCAATCCTTAAAAATTGTTAAAAGGGCATGCCTATTAAGAAGTGAAACTGCCCCTTATGTGCATTTGGGTTATGGGGAATCTTATCAAATCCGTATGCCCAGTCTATTCCTAACATTCCAATCATAGGGAGGAATATTCTTGCACCTACTCCGGCCGAACGATGTATATTAAAAGGGTTAATTCTATAGAAATCATACCAAGCATTACCACCTTCGAGGAAAGTTAAAAAGTATATGGCAGCTTGGGGTTGAAGTGTTACGGGATATCTAAGTTCAACAGTGAACTTGTTATAAACGTTTGCAGAACGAACTGTTCGTCCTTGAGCAATAACTGGGGGTGTAAGTGAGCCATTATTGTATCCCCTTAGCCCAATTGTTTCTCGACCATAAAGATTATACCCCGACATGCCATCACCACCCAAGTCAAATCCTTCGAAGGGGGAATATCCAATATCAGGATTGTAGTATCCCAAATAACCAAATTGCGCTCCGGTGTATAGCACAAGATCTTTAACTAAGGCATGATACCACTGTATTTTCCCAGTCCACTTGTGATACTCAATCCACTTATACTTTTCTTTTACATCATTTATTGTTGAGAAATCTTTGCCCGAAAGAAGTGAATAGGGTGGGGTTAGCTGTAACGATAAGTTGAAATTTGAACCACGTCTTGGATAGATTAACTGGTCAACAGAGTTCCTCGAAAGCGAAGCTTTATAGCTGAAATTATTGGAGTTGCCATCGGAAAAAATGAAGTAATCCCACTCTTTAAGAGTGTAGCTTTGAAAACTGACTTCATTGTAAAATGTAAAGAAATCATCAGGCCATTTAAGCCTTGTACCAATTCCAATTGCGCCACCACTCACTTTCATCGATTGATCACTAGTTTGATATAACCATGTACCCGGAGTGTTTTGTATTGTGTGGTATAGCGATATTGAGAAATTGGTAGGTTTCCTTCCACCTAGCCAAGGTTCTACAAAAGATAAACTAAACGCTTTATAGTAACTACCATTAGTTTGAGCTCTAAGGCTTAGAGTTTGGCTATCGCCAGAAGGAATTGGTCGCCATGCATTCTTTTGGAAGATTCTGCCCATTGAAAAGTTTGAAAAACGAATTCCTACCGTTCCAACAAACATTTTCGCTCCCCATCCACCGGATATTTCGAGTTGATCATTGGCTTTTTCTTCTACAATGTATGTTAGGTCAACATTGCCCTCAGCAATATTGGGGATAGGTCGAACATCAAGTTTTTCTGGGTCGAAATGACCTAGATTTGCTAATTCTCTAATAGATCGTGTTATATTGGTTTTGCTGAACAAATCTCCTGGTTTTGAGTACAATTCTCTACGAATTACATGCTCGTGAGTCTTTGTATTTCCCTGAATAATAATTTTATTTATGGTGGCTTGATCACCCTCATGAATCCTCATTTCAATATCAATGGAATCGTTTTCGGCTCTAACTTCAACAGGGTCAATGTTGAAGAATAGATATCCGTCGTCCATATAAGTGGTTGAAATAGAATTGTCATCGATAAATAACCTTTTTTCCAGTAAGGATCTGTCGTAAACATCGCCAGTTTTAATTCCTAATATTGTGTTCAGGGCTTCGTCGGGTAATTTTGAGTTACCAATCCATGTAATAGCTCGGTAGAAGTACTTCGATCCTTCTTCAATCTCAATAATTATCCCGATTCTCTTTTCATTAACAACAAAAATTGAGTCGCCTAGAATTTTTGCATCCCTGAATCCTTTCTCGTTATAAAAATCAATTAGCTTGATTTTATCCTCCTCATAGTCACTTTCAATAAATTTTGAGGCTTTAAAGATATTCATGTCCCTCCGTTTTGTTTTTTTGAGGGCTCTGCGTAATCGTCTATCGGTTATTTCTTGATTTCCCTCAAAGGTTATTTCGCTGATTCTAACCTTTGGCCCTTTATCAATATCAAAGATCAGCCTAACTCCATTGGCAATTATAGTGTCATTTTCTTTGTAAATATCAACTTGTGTGTTCAGGAATGCCTTGGACCTAAAATGGTTTTTGATCAACCTTTTGGAGTTATCGAGAATATTGTCAGTGGCTTGACCACCAATCCTAAGTTTAATAAGATCTTTGATATCCTTTTCCTCACCCTTTTTTAAACCGTTAAATTCAAATCCGCTTATTCTGGGGAGCTCTTGAAGGTATATATCGAGGAAAATATCTTGCCCTACAATACTCGTAGCAGTGATTTTTACATCAGAAAAAAGACCCTGATCCCATAGTTTATTTATGGCTTTGGTAGTAACTTCTCCTGGAATGCTAATGGTGTCGCCTACATACAACCCGCTTAGGTTAACAATTACAGTAGGATCAAGAAATTTTACGCCAGATACGGTGATTCCTTTTATACAGTAGTCTTCAGGGTTACTATAGCTGAAAGGTGCGGTTTGAGAGAAACTAATTAAAGAAGACGTAATAAGCATCACAAAGGATGCAATGAAATTTTTTTTAATCATTGAAGGAAATTTACACACATAATCTTGCATAGCAATAACGGAATACTATATCTAAAATTTCAGCGAATATAAGAATGGATTATCAATTTTAAAAAAGTGAGGCAAATTTAGTGAAGTGCATTGGGTGTAGCAAGCTAATTTATAT
>CAZDXY010000098.1:0-13555 GCA_964509385.1 uncultured Rikenellaceae bacterium | reverse complement strand
TGGTTCGTAAGTTTGAGGTTACACAAGGCAATACCAACTGGCCAGAATCGGCTGGAACCAATGCCGAGGATTCGGAATGGCTCGTCTTCGATTGGAACAATTACGATTACCTGGGATGGCATGGTCCATTATTCAATCATGATGCTACCCTATCATCATTCGAGCTGGGAGGAGAGAGTGTCCTTGAACTCTATGGCATTTTGGTTAATGATCCCAGCGATGTCGGTGCATCGCTATACGTTGAAAACTTTGACTCATTCATTGGTATTGTCGTTACACCAAACGATGTAAACGCTTCGGTTATAGTGACCATTGATGGACTATTGGTTGAAGAGGAGAACTACTCAACCCAAACCTTCGAAGCAGGTGAAGTGGTACTGGCAACAGTAGTAGCCGATGATGGTGAAACCACTAAGTACTACAAGGTTACACTAACTGATGTTCAGATAATTAGTGCCACTCTTGATTCTGATGAGTTCGAGATGTATCTCAACTGGCCCAATGAGCCCATCCTGAGTGAAATCACCTGGAACGATGCAACAGAGGTTCTCGCTCTTGAATACTACGATGAAGGCAATAATTTATGGATACCACTTCCACAGGAGGTGAACGGAGAACCATTCTGGGAGGTTATTGAGATAGAAGGAACTTCATACTTAAGGATATTCCTCGACAATTCTCCATCTAAAGGTGATTCAGCTAAGGAAGATGATCACTATACCGGCGAATCATCAACAGCAAGGGTTGTTTTCGATGTGGGTATTCCTTTCGAAATACAGACTCTGTTTAAACTAAAGACTTTCGAGTTAACCTTCGATGTGAAAAATGCATATGGAAATCCTGTCTATGGTGCAATAGTTACTGTTGAACCTGAAGTGGCTGGCGAAGGTGAGGTGATCCAGCAAAGCGAATTGCTTGTTGAAGTAGCTGCCTCATATACATATAAGTATACGGTGATAGCCTCTGGATACGAGATCTTTGCTGGATACACCGAAGAGGTAGTGGCCGATGAAACCATTGAGGTTGAGTTGATATCCTCAGCTGCAATGGTAATTGCCCTGTGGGATTTTGAGGATGAGGCCAAGAGAAATGCCGTGACCGACGGAGGTAATAATGTCTCTTTGTATACCCCAGATCAGGGAGAAGGCACTATCTCAATTGTGGGAGCAGTTTTCACTGCATGGAACTTAGGTGCTCCAAGTGAAGGCTTCGCTGCAAATTCCAATGCATGGCAGGATGGAGTTAACACTAAGTATTGGCAGGTAGTTGTATCTACTACTGGTTATGAAACCATCAAGGTTAGTTCCAAGCAGAAGGGTAGCAATACCGGCCCACGTGACTTTAGCTTACAGTACTCTCTTGACAATGATAGTTGGATTGATGTGGTTGATGACCTTACCATTGCAAATGATAACTTTGTTTCTGGTGTTATTACTCAAGTTCAGCTACCCGAAGAGTGCGAGAATCAAGAGGTGCTTTACCTAAGATGGGTTGAAAGGACACTCATTTCTATTAATGGAGGAACAGTGGCTTCAACTGGTACAAACAGGATTGATGACATTGTCATTACCGGAGAACCAGGTGCCGACTTCCCGCCAATAGCAACATTTATCCCTGCTAATGGTGCAGTGAATGTGCCAATAAATGTTCAACCCACCATTTCGTTCGATAAGCCAATTCGCAATATCGACGATAGCGAGATTACCAATGAAAACGTGGCAAATCTCATCGAATTTACCGATGGAGAAGATCCTGTTGCTATCACTGCTACCATAAATGCTGCAAAAACGATCATCACCATTACACCTGATGAACTTCTCCTTAAGGGAATTACCTATACACTAACCCTTTCACCCGTTGAGGGCGAGAATGACAATGCTACTTTAGAGCAAAGTATATCATTTACTACAGTTCTACCGGGCAATATTGCCACACTGGCAACCTTTACTCTGGGTGGTGAAAATGCCCTAGATTTGGTTGGAGTTGTTGTGGATGATCCAGATGTTGATGATGGAGCAACCCTTTACGTTGATGATTTTGCCAACTTTATTGGTATTGATGTTGTCCCAACCGATGCAAATGCTAACGTGACAATAACCATTAACGATGATCTTATTGACGAAGCTGATTACGAAACTCAAGCCTTTGCCGATGGTGATGTGGTTGTAGCTACCGTAGTTGCTGAGGATGGCATTGCAACAATGTACTACAAGGTTACTGTAGTTATCGACGATAGGGAGTTGGAACTTACCTATCCAACAGGTGGTGAAATCTTCTATGCAGGCGATGATCTTACAATCACATGGACATCAGCCAATATTGCCAACGTAAACCTTTGGGCATACGATGCAGAGAATGAATCACTCCATCTCCTTAACGAGGAAGGTCCTATTCCTGCCGCTAATGGAAGTTATGATATGACCATTGAGAATGGTGTTCAAGGTGATTTCTTCATTCGCATAACCGATGCCATTGATCCAACATTCTACGATCAAACTGATTCGGAGATTTCGGTAATCGATGAGCTTATGCCGAGCATTGTAAGTACATATCCTGCTCATCAGGCTACGAATGTATCCATCATCTTTACCCTAAGCATCGAATTCGATGAGGATGTAACCGATGGTTCGGGTAACTTCACCATAAACAAGGTGAGTGATGACATTGCGGTAATTACTGTTACTTCTGAGGATTTCAACATAGTGGATAAGATGGTTACCCTAATGGTTGAGGGATTGGAGTTCTCAACCGAATACTACATCGCTGCTGTTGAAGGAGTATTTGAAGATGCCTATGGAAACCTTTCGCCTGCCATTACCAAATCTGGTGATATACAATGGCATTTCACCACGATGGAGGAACCTGATACCGATCTATTCTTTAGTGAGTATATTGAAGGATCAGGAAATAATAAGGCACTTGAGATCTATAACCCCACGGGTATGGTTATTAATCTTGATAACTATCGTATTGCACAATCCAATAACGGTGGTGGTTGGGAGTACTTCCATTATTTCCCCGCAGGAGCAACAATTGCCGCAGGTGATGTTTGGGTTATTATTACCGATGCCGTTGATCCAAGTTTCTTCAATTCAGCTGATGCTGATGAGGTACTTGCCTATCCAAGCGTTGTTCACTTTAATGGTAACGATGCAAGGGCAATTGAGAGAACTGCTAATGGTACCGATTACTACATGATCGATATTTTTGGAGATCCCAATAGCGATGCCAATTTCGATGTGGCTGGAGTTACTGGAGCAGCACTTGATCATACTCTTGTCCGCAAGAGTTCAGTTCTAACCGGAAATACCGATTGGGCTGCATCGGCAGGAACAAATGCTGATGATAGCGAATGGATAGTTTACCCACAGAATACGTTTGAGTATCTCGGATGGCATTTCTATGGGCTTAACTTTGAGGCAGATATTCTTTCGTTTGCTACTGAATATCAGATGGCTCCAGCTGTAATAGATAACGAGAATGCAACGATAACGTTAGAGGTTCTATTCGGTTCAGGTCTTGATGCCATAGTTCCTACATTTACTCTATCCGCAGGTGCAACTGCATATATTGATGGGGTTCAGCAAGTATCTGGTACAAGTGTGGTCGATTTCACCAACCCGGTTATCTACACCGTCATCGCTGAGGATGGTACTAGCCAAAGGGAATGGACGGTAACCATTACCGAAGCTGAAGTTAGTTCAGCAGCAGAAATCCTCAACTTCATAGTTGATGGGCAGATGGGTAATGCTGTAATCAATTCAGGAAATGCCACCGTAACTATTCAAGTGGGCGTTGGGGTTGATGTCACTAACCTTATACCCCAAATTACTATTTCACTTGGTGCTACCATTGATCCAGCAAGTGGAGTTGCACAGGATTTCAGCGAGCCCGTTGAGTACACTGTTACCGCACAGGACGAGGTAACCCAGAAGGTATGGACTGTTACCGTTAATACTACAGATCTAATTACTATTTACGAAATCCAGTACACCGAGGAGGCAAGTGGCGATAGCCCATTTGCTGGTCAAGTTGTTACCACTAGCGGTGTTGTTACCTCATTGCATTATAATTACGAAGGTGGTGAATTCCAGGGATTCTTTATCCAGGATGGTGTGGGTGCATGGAATGGCTTGTATGTTTATGACAAGCAATTAGCTTCAGTTGCTCCAGCCATTGGCGATTCTATTATCATTACTGGTATGATCAAAGAGTACTACGGGTTAACTGAGTTAACATTCGATAATACTTCCGGTGTTCAGATAGATTTTGATATCATATCCAGCGATAATGTGTTACCTGCTCCTTTCTTGGTTAGTACTCTAGAAGCTAATGGAGAGCCATGGGAAAGCGTTCTGATAAAGGTAATGAATGCTAAATGTACCAACGATGATGTGGGTTATGGAATGATGGAGGTAAATGATGACTCAGGTCCTATCTTTGTTGATGATGATATTTATGCAGCAGGATTAACTCTCAACGAGAGATATGATATTGTTGGAATAGGTCACTACAGCTACTCTGAGTACAAGATACTCCCACGTAGCGCCAGCGATGTCAACCTTTCGTCAAGTGTTACAATTAATTGGGGCGAGAATATCAACACATTCCCCAATCCATTTAGTCATACAATTTGGATTGATAATGCACAGGAGGTTGTTCGCGTTAATATCTTCAACCTTCTCGGTCAGCAAGTTATGAGTGTCATTTTGAAGGGCCAAGAAAGAGCATTCATTCAAACTGATAGATTGCCTTATGGAGTTTACCTTGTGAGCATTGAAAATTCCAACGGTGAAAGAACAGTAAGAAAGATGATTAAGAGCAAATACTAACTAAATACTGTCGATAGAAAAGCCCCGGTAATTCGGGGCTTTTTTTATGAAATTGGGTTAGGGTAGAATCTTTGCTTATCGCAAATTATGAATGGAATCTATTTGAGAAATGATGCTTTACGCTTGCCTACACAAAAAACTTTTCTAACTTAGTTATTAAATTCAAAAATAATGGCTGAAAATATCGCTGCTCGACAAGTTCCTTTTTTTCGGCTGTTGATTCCTTTTATCATCGGAATTGTCATTAGCTTAAACTTTGCAATACCGTTCTCGCAGCTAGAACTATCGTATACATTGGTTATTCTCTTGGCATTATTCTTATTTTCTAAGCTTGTTTCGTCAATTTGGCAATATCGATGGGTATCTGGTACCATTGTAATGCTCTTTCTGTTTATTGCAGGTATTACCACAACGTCGAACTATAAGGGTTTTAGTATCATTAAAGAGGGTGCTAACAAGGAGATAATCCTACGGCTTCTTGAACCAACAGAAGGAAGAAGTTCAAGTTACCGGGCTGTAGGTAAGGTGGAATGGCAACTTTCCGATGGAATATGGATACCCATTAACGAAAAGGTTATGTTATACTTTTCGGTTACCGATACTTCTGCAGCTCAACTTAAATATGGGTCAATCCTTGCGGCAAAGGCAACTTTTGCCTCAATTCCGGGTGCTTTAAATCCCTATCAGTTTGATTACAGAGAATTTTTAGCAAGGAAACAGATATATAGAACGGCATTTGTGCCGAGCGATAATTGGATATTGACAGGTATTAAGGGTAATCCATTGCTTTCTTTTGCATTTTCATTAAGGGAAAAACTATTAAACCTTTATTGTAGGGTAGGTATTGAAGGTGAAAATTTAGCAGTGCTTTCAGCGCTAACTATGGGCTATAAAAGTTTACTTGACGAGGAGACAAAACGAGTTTTTTCAACATCGGGAGCCATGCATATCTTAGCTGTTTCGGGATTGCATGTGGGAATACTGTTTGCCACCATTTCAGCCTTTCTGTTTTTTCTGGGAAGAATTCGAAGGGGCAGATTCATTAAGGCAGCTATATTAATTGGTTTTCTTTGGTTCTTTGCCATTTTTACCGGATTATCTCCTTCGGTGATACGAGCAGCTCTCATGTTTTCTCTTGTAATAATTGGCACAGCATACACCAGAAAGACGAATATATACAATACTCTAAGCGCATCCGCATTTATTATCCTTTCAGTTAATCCAATTCTTATCACCGAGGTTGGTTTTCTACTATCCTATTTTGCAGTTCTTTCAATAGTGTTTTTTTACCCCCATATCTATGGATTGATATATGTTAAGAGCCGATGGCTTGATAAGGTTTGGGTACTGGTGGCAGTTTCGGTTTCAGCACAAATAGGAACATTTGCCATTGGTATGTTTTATTTCCATCAATTCCCTAACTATTTTATATTCACAAATTTGTATGCAATACCTTTAGCCTTTTTTGTGCTGTATCTTTCCATTGCCCTAATTGTTTTCTCGCCAATACCTATAATGGCAATGGGCATAGGATGGTTATTGGACAAAACCCTTTTGTTGTTGAATGTTCTAATCAGATTTACAGATTCTTTACCCTATTCCACTACAACGGGAGTATCCATTTCATCAACCCAAATGATTATGATTTTTTCTGCAATTATTCTCTTTGCAGTGTTCTTAGAAGGTCGAAAGTATTCTGTTTTATTGGGTTCAATGGCATGCTTGTTTGTTTTTTTTATCGAAAATGCTTACATCAGCCTTCAGCTGGATAGGCAGCATGAAATGGTAATTTTCAATGTAAGGCAAAGAAGTGTTATTGGTTTTACTCATGGCCGAAATTTTACTTTAGCGGTTAACCAATCAGCAGAAAATCCTTGGGAGTCCTATGCCTATAATATCGATGGATACATAAACAGGAAAAGGCTACTAACAGATAAGAATATATTGCTGTTAGATTCTCAAGAAGTAAATTCGATACAGATAAAAGGGCTCATAACTGAAAGAAACAGTTTTGGAACGTGGTTCAATTATTTGGGTTACACCATTTTCGTACCCCAAGGAGATGAGTTAAGTGATATGGTGGCTCAAACTCCATTGGATATTGACATTTTGATACTTGGTAGTAAGTCAAATGTAGGCTTAGACAAGTTATTTAAGCTATTGAATCCAACATTGGTTATTGTAGATAGTTCTGTTCCACGATGGAAATTGGATGATATGAAAACTATTCTTTCACAGCAAGGAGTTCTATATCATATAGTAGAACGCCAAGGGGCTTATGTTTTAAAGGGTTCGGGGTAGGTGTTTTTTTGGATCAATTAAAAAAAAGCATTTAAGGTTTTGTTTTTGCCATTTTTTTTGAATAAAACAATTTCTTTTGAGCTTACTTTGCAAAATATTTTATTTTTGATTTTAGACTAGATGAATATAATTATTGCTGGAGCCGGTGAAGTGGGTTCACATTTAGCCAAGATGCTCTCATATGAGTATCACGATATTGTTGTTATTGAACCGGATTCAGAAAAGTTAACTCAACTCTCATCAAACATCGATGTTATTGTTGTTGAAGGATCTGCAGCTTCAATAGCTGCCCTTAAGGAAGCCAAGGTGAACAAAGCAGACCTATTTGTGGCCGTTACCCGATCAGAAGAAACCAATATTATCAGTGCAACCCTCGCCAAGCGACTTGGAGCAAAGAAGGTTATTGCCCGTATAGATAATAACGAGTATCTTCTTCCTAACAATAAAGATATTTTTCTTAACCTGGGAATAGATTCATTGATATACCCCGAGAAACTTGCTGCAAAGGAGGTGATAGGACTTTTAGGGCAAACAAGTTCAACCGAATTTGTTGATTTTTCTGGTGGTAAATTATCACTTGCCGTTTTTCGACTCGAAGAAGATGCCCCGGTTATCGATAAAACTCTCATTCAAGCCACAAAGGATAACAAGAAATTGGAATTTAGGGCTGTTGCTATCACAAGGGATGGCGAAACTATTATTCCCAGGGGAAACGATACTTTCAAGGTGAATGATATTGTTTATGTAATTACCAATCAGAGTGGTATAAAGGATATGCTCAAGTACTCTGGGAAGACCAATATCGAAGTAAATAACCTGATGATTTTAGGGGGTAGCCGAATCGGAATTCGAATTGCATCGGAACTGGAAAAGGATATAAACGTAAAGCTTATCGATTACGATAAGGAGAAAAGCAGTCATCTTGCAATCCAATTTAAAAACGCTCTTGTTATTCACGGAGATGGAAGAAATACCGATTTGCTTACCCAGGAAGGCCTCCCGTATATGGACGCATTTGTTGCAGTTACTGGTAATTCCGAAACCAATATCCTTGCCTGCATTGTTGCTAAGCGATTGGGCGTTGCCAAAACCATAGCTGAGGTGGAAAATCTCGACTACATTCAACTTGCTGAAGGTATGGGAATAGATACTGTAATAAACAAAAAGTTGATTACAGCCAGCCGCATTTTTCGCTACACCATGAGCACCGAAGTGTCAAACATAAAGTGCTTAACCGGAACCGATGCCGAGGTAATGGAGTTTATTGTCAAACCAAACTCTGCGGTAACTAAAGGAAAAGTCAAAGACATTAACTTCCCAAAGGATGCCATCATTGGTGGTGTGGTGAGGGGCGAATCAAGCTATATCACCAAGGGCGATTCAGAGATAAAAGCCTACGACAGGGTGGTAGTATTTGCTTTGCCCTCTGCCATCAATAAGGTGGGAAAGTTTTTCAATTAGATCTTGTAGGAGGGTAAAAAAAAGTGGGTAAGCTACTTATATCGCACCGCTTCAACCACCTACCCTTGCTACCTTCCGGTCCTGGGGGGATTCAGCGGGAGCTGGTCGTATAAGACTTACCCACCGACAAAGATACTAACAAATCGGCCTCTTTCAAAAATTTTATCGCTAATTTTACAATTTCTAATATCTTTGTTTCAAACTTAAATCTTATAAAACATGGAAGAAAAAAAGAATATCACCGTAAAAAGTGCGATGAATTATGGGTTAATCCTTGGTCTCGCGCTAATTGTGTTCCACCTGATTCAGTACATTATGGATGTTTACAAACCTCCATTTTGGGTGTCACTTATCAACTATATCATTATAATAGGTGTAATAGTTTATGGCACAATTAAGTTTCGCGATGATGAATTGGGAGGGAATATTTCCTATAGCAAAGCCTTAGGATTTGGTGTGCTAATATCACTTTTTTCGGCCATCATTTATGGTTTCTATTTTTATATTCTAATTAGTTTTATTGATCCTGCATACATGGATAGTTTGTTTAGTATAATTGAGGAAACATACTTAGAAAGCGGTATGAGTGAAGATCAGGTTGAGGCAGCAATGGGGATGGTTAAAAAATTACAAAGTCCATTGTTCATGCTATTATCGTCAATATTTGGTTCTGTATTTATGGGAACAATCTTCGCCCTTATCACTTCAATTTTCTTAAAAAAGGAAAAGCCATTGTTTGAAGATACTAACCCATAGTGTTATAGATAATATTAAATGGATATATCAGTTGTAGTTCCCCTTTTTAATGAGGAGGAATCCCTGCCTCATCTTGTCGATTGGATTAAACAAACAATGGATAACCATAGCTTAAGCTATGAGGTTATTCTTGTTGATGATGGCAGTAACGACTCCAGCTGGAATGTGATTGAAAGCCTTTACGGTGAGTTCCCGAGTATCCGAGCCATAAAATTCCGAAGGAACTACGGTAAATCGGCTGCTTTGCATGTTGGTTTTCAGGAAGCAAAAGGCAATGTTGTGGTTACAATGGATGCCGACTTGCAGGATAGTCCAGAGGAGATACCCGAACTTTACCGAATGATAGTGGACGAAGGGTATCATCTTGTTTCAGGTTGGAAAAAGAAACGTTACGACCCTTTGTTCACAAAAAAGATTCCTAGCAAGCTTTTCAATAGAACCGTTCGATGCATTAGCGGGATCAAGTTGCACGATATGAACTGTGGGCTGAAGGCATACCGAAACGAGGTAGTAAAAAGCATCGAGATATTTGGAGAGATGCATCGTTATATACCAGTGCTTGCAAAGCAGGCAGGGTTCAATCGTATTGGTGAAAAAGTGGTGCAGCATCAAGAACGGAAGTATGGTGTAACCAAGTTTGGGTGGGAGCGTTTCATCAATGGTTTTCTCGATCTATTTACTGTAATCTTTGTATCACGCTTTGGGAAAAGACCCATGCACCTATTTGGCACACTGGGTACTCTGATGTTCTTAGTCGGTGGAGGAATCGCCATTTGGCTTGTGGCAAATAAGCTGTATGCACAATTCAATCTGTTGAAATACAGAGCTGTTACAGACCAACCTCTTTTTTACATCGCTCTGGTAATGGCTATTATTGGAGTTCAGCTATTTGTTGCAGGCTTTTTGGGGGAACTTATCTCTCGTAGTTCATCCGACCGAAATAATTACCTGATAGAGAAAAGGGTAGGTTAGAGGTTCTGCTTTTCCTCTCAAATAGTACTCTCTATTTATCATCGAATGATGATTTTATTCTCGTTTACTACAAGATAAAGGATAATAATCAACTGATTATCTTTTATTGAAAAATTGTGGTGTTGTTAAACAGGGAGCAATCACATCGCTTATTACTTTAAAACTTGTTCCTTTGTAATCCATTAATTTATTTATTAAAGCCAGCATAATACTAACGATTATGCTGAAAACGTTGAGTTTATTATTTATTTGAGAGGAGAGAAAGAAAAATGAGCACCATACTAAATCATCGTTCCATTCGAAAATACAAGAGCACTCCCATTGATGAGTCAACGCTAAACGATATCCTGCTTGCAGGAATTAGGGCATCCACAACAGGCAACATGCAGGTTTACAGCATAATTGTTACCACAGAGAAGGATATCAAGGAAAAACTTACCCCATGTCATTTCAATCAGCCTATGGTTATGGAGGCTCCAGTTTTACTCACCTTTTGTGCTGATTTCAATCGTTTCAATAAATGGTGCGAGCTTAGGAAGGCCAAACCGGGGTACGACAACTTTTTATCATTCTTTACTGCTGCCATTGATGCATTGCTGGTTGCACAAAATGTATGCATTGCTGCCGAAGAGAAGGGGCTGGGAATTTGCTACTTAGGGACAACAACCTATACTGCCGATAAGATCATCGATGTGTTAAAAATCCCCAAAGGGGTTATTCCTGTTACCACCGTAGTGATTGGCTATCCCAATGAATCACCCGACCTAACAGATCGCCTACCTTTGGCTTCAATTATCCATCGCGAAATATATCAGGATTACTCCGCTGGGGATATTGACCAGATATATGCAGCAAAGGAGGCTCTACCCTTAACCAAGAAATTGCTCGATGAGAACAAAAAGGAAACATTGGCCCAGGTATTCACCGATAATCGATACACTAAAAAGGATAATGTAGCGTTTTCTAAGGTGTTGCTCAAGGTGCTTGCCGATCAGGGATTTATGAATAATGAGATGTGATTTTTTATGCGATAAAAATCATTGTTTATGCATCTAGGGTAACATAATCTCTAGATGTTTTTTTTTAACTTAAACTCAAAGAATCAAACGACAATTATGCTCTAAAACAAAAATAAAAACAACCATAAAAAACTAATATTCAATAAACTCAAGTGTCACGTAATTATAGAATCACTCTTTTTATTTTGTTCTTTTTCCCCTTCGTTGTTTTTGCTCAGGGGGAAGGAGGTAGGATATTATTTTCTGATAGCAGCACAGATTTAAAGTGTAGATTGTCAATCGAAGTAAGAGATTCATTGGCAATCCAACAGTATTACCAACGGTGCATTTTTCAATTGCAGAGCAAAGGCTACCTTGAGGCAAGAATCGATTCCATTTCCTATGGGAGTTTGCCAATAATAGCATATGGTTATAGAGGGAATCTATATCAATGGGCTACTTTATCAACCGATAGTATTTCGATAGTTTTGCTTTCTAAATCCGGAATTAATCCTAAACGTTTTTCTGGTAAAGCCTTAAGGCCTCATCAGCTATCCCTTTTTAGCGAAAGAATTTTGAATCATCTCGATCGTAGCGGATATCCCTTTGCACAAGTGTCATATAATAACATCAGCATCACCAATGGATTACTATCAACTTCTATTAGCATTGATAAAGGACCATTTATCAGATTTGATACCTTATATATAAAAGGTGATGCTAATATCTCTTATCGTTTTATAAGGTCTTACTTGGGTTTTGTTAAAGATGATCCCTATAGTGAAGCACTAACAAAAAACTTTGATGATAAACATCGGGCGTTGGGTTTTGTGTCCGTCATACGTCCTACTGAGGTTGAGTTTATTCCTGGGAAAGCCAGAGTTTACACATACATAACCAACCAGAGATCAAGTAGATTTTCTGGTTTGGTTGGCTTTCAATCGGGGGGAGTTGATGATTCAAAATTAAAATTAACTGGTGATTTAAATCTTATACTCAACAATACGTTTCGAAATGGTGAGAGGAATACCATTAAATGGCAGGCTCCCGGCGAAGGAACGCAGAGGCTAAACATTTCAACGCTTTGGCCATACCTTCTAGGTACAAATTTTGGTATAAATGCCCAGTTTTTACTATATAGACGCGATACAACCTATATAAATATTAAACCTGAAGTTATGATTGATTTTTTCTTTCCCAAGGGGAATAGTTTGGGATTAGGATTTGAGTATCGTAGTTCTTCAACACTTTCATCTAACAGCTCTTCGGTAGGCGACTACAAAACAAGTTTGTATAGGATTTCATACACATCTGGCTTTGCGAGCAACGATATCTTTCCCTCCAGATATTTTTGGACTAACGCATCAATGAGCATTGGAACCAGGGGTACTGATACAGAGAATGGTATAAATACCAAAGAAAAACAATCCGTTGGCGAGGCAAATGGGTCATTTACAATTTACTATCCAATATATGGCAATACGATTGTCTTACATTTACTTTCACAATCTCAATTATTATTTCAAATATTGGATTCGGACCCACAGTTCAGGTTTTTGGATAATGAGCTATACAGAATAGGAGGTTATCAGGTTCTAAGAGGTTTTAATCAGGAATCTATACTTACCGATGGTTATTTTGTAACGGGTTTTGAACTACAGTTTCGATTGCAGAAAACATTGAATTTTATCGTTTATTACGATAAAGGTATTGTATCAACATACTCAACAAATCGCAGAATTATTTCTTACCCATATGGGTTAGGTCTTGGCTTTCAGCTGGCAACTGCAGCAGGGATTCTAAATCTAAACTATGCATTGGGTGAAGGATTTGGACAAGAGGTCACATTAAGTGATACAAAAATTCATGTTGGATTTACGGCAAATTTTTAACTTGAATTAAAAACATTTGCATAGAAACATAAACAAATTTAAGCATAATAGAATGATTAACAATATAATACATTGTTTCTTAATAAATTTTCATTTTTTTTTGGAAAAAATACTGATTAGCTATAATTTTGCAGCTCACAAAAAAATCTAATAATGATCGTAATACCCATAAAAGAAGGCGAGAATATTGAAAGAGCCCTTAAGAGATTCAAGCGTAAGTTTGAAAAAACTGGCACTTTAAAAGAACTCCGTTACCGTCAGGCTTTTATTAAGCCATCCATTAAAAGGCGTGAGGAGATAAAGAAAGCCGTTTATATTCAGAAACTCCAGCAAACAGAGGAGT
>CAZDXY010000097.1:1770-13992 GCA_964509385.1 uncultured Rikenellaceae bacterium | reverse complement strand
ACCGGGAAAAACTGGCCAAAACTTTTTCATGTGGAAATTTTCTAATTTTTTTTAAATAAAAATACTTTTTTTCCCACATAAAAGTTATCTATTCATTTACATTAACCTTATCCCCTAATTTATTTCCATGCAAAAGCAACTAATTGTGTTTTTAGCCCTTTTTATTACCACTTGGCTAGGATTTTCCGTTGAAGTTTACGCTCAGCGGCATACCATTAGTGGATTTGTATATGAAAAAGGTAGCCGTGAAACCATGCTTGCAGTCAACGTTTATGCTGCAGGTACAACCATTGGTACAGTTACCAATAGCTATGGATTCTATTCATTGACTCTCCCAAAAGGCGATTGGGAGATTGTTTACTCCTTCGTTGGATATCAACCTCGCAGCTTTAAGATTTCGCTGGATAAAAACATTGAATTGAATGTTGAACTTGATCCTAGTATTGAGTTGGAGGGAGTTGAGGTTGTCGGTGAACTTTCAAAAACCTCAAGCCGAAGTTCGCATATGAGCGTTATGGAGGTTCCTATACAGCAATTAAAATCGATACCAGCTCTGCTGGGAGAAAAGGATGCTCTAAAGGTTATCCAGCTAATGCCAGGGGTGCAGAAAGGTACTGAAGGAACGAGTGGACTTTACGTAAGAGGAGGAGGACCTGATCAGAACCTTATTATTTTGGATGATGCTCCCGTTTACAACGCATACCATCTCTTTGGTTTTTTCTCATTATTTAACGGAGATGCAATAAAAAGCATTGAGCTAACCAAGGGAGGATTTCCCGCAAGGTATGGCGGGAGACTTTCCTCCGTACTTGATATCAACATGAAGGATGGGAATAAACAGCAATTTGCCGGTGAAGCTGGAATCGGCATAATCTCGTCACGCTTAGTTCTGGAGGGGCCAATTGTAAAGGATAGGTCTTCGTTTGTTGTTTCTGGACGCAGAACATACATCGATCTTTTAATAATGCCATTTTTACCAAATGATGTTAAGGGTGGGTATTACTTTTACGATTTGAATGCCAAGGCAAACTGGGAGATCAACCCGAAGAATAAGGTTTACATAAGTGGTTATTTTGGAAAGGATAAATTTTACGGTGGAGAGAAAGACCGATATTCTGAAATGGAGGCTGGACTGTTCTGGGACAATGCCACATCAACCATTCGTTGGAATAGCGTGATTACAGACAAACTCTTTTCAAACCTTTCTCTAATTTTTAGCAATTATCGATTGAAGATATATGCCATGGAGAAGTATCGAAACGACAGGTTTGAGTTAAGCTATCGTTCGGGTATACGTGATTACGGTTTAAAGTACGATTTCTCATGGCTCCCTTTACCTTCTCATACGGTAAGGTTTGGCTTTAGCTCTGTATGGCATAGCTTTAATCCCAGTGCTATTGTTGTAAGAGATGACTATATTAATGAGTTTATTAGCAAAGTTCAAACAATAAACACCATCGAGTCTGGCATATATGTTGAGGATGAGATCAAACTTTTCGATAAGGGAATTGTCAATTTTGGAACCCGGTTGAGCCATCATCTTTATGAAAAAAATAGTAGTCTAAAACTTGAGCCCCGAATTTCGGGCAGCTACTTTTTAACCAGAGACATGTCCGCTAAGGCATCGTTTGCCCAGATGAATCAGCATATCCATCTTATAACAAGTACTCAAATCGGTCTTCCAACCGATTTATGGGTGCCAGCCACCGACCTTGCTCCTTCTCAGGAGAACTGGCAAGTAGCGTTTGGTTTAGCCAAAGATTTTCAAAAATACTCAACCACAGTTTCATTGGAGGGGTATTATAAGGAATCCATGAATGTGATAACTTATCGAGAAGGGGCAAGTTTTCTAATGATTGACGATCCTGAAGGAGCAAATGAAATAAAATGGGAGGATAATATTACTAGCGGAAAAGGCTGGTCCTATGGTTTAGAATTTTTAGTTCACAGAAAATCAGGAAAACTTTCTGGCTGGATTGGTTATACTCTGTCGTGGACACAGCTGCAGTTTGATGAAATAAATCAGGGCAAAAAGTATTACGCTCGATACGATAGGCGTCATGATGTTTCGGTGGTGGGTATTTACGAATTGAACAAGAACGTTACCCTCTCGGCTACATGGGTATACGGAACAGGCAATGCCATAAGTATTCCCATAGCAACATATTCGGTTGAACCACATACCCCAGGATCATCTGGTTATTATCCTTGGTACTGGACAGTTGAAGATTATGGTGAGAAAAACTCATTCAGGATGGCCCCATACCATCGCCTCGACTTTGGGGTTCAATTCCACAAGAAGTTCGATAAGTATGAGAGGACATGGGAGTTCAGTGTTTACAATGCTTATAACAGGCATAATCCATTTTTTTATTATATCACAAACGAGGTAGATTGGTCTGAAGAGTCAGATTATACTTACCAGAACAAGCTAAAACAGGTAAGTATATTCCCATTTATTCCTTCTGCTTCCTGGTCAATAAAGTTTTAATCCTGAAATGTTATTATTATGAAAATGATTGTTAAAATCAATGTTAAGTCTTTAGCTTATAAAATTCTTTTCTGCATATCTCTCCTCTTAACATGGAGTTGCGTTGAGGATGTACCTGATATTGATCTTCCAAAAACAGGTCCTAAACTGGTGGTAACGTCGTTTATTAGCCCTAACGATACCATAAAGGTTCTTGTAACCAAATCGATGCCAATTTATTACAATTATTCGTACTCATATTACGAACCTTATCAGGAGTTTCCACCAGTTGAAGATGCATTGGTTACCATAAGAAATATTAATTCTGATGATTATATGATAATTCCATATAATCCAATTTTTGGCCAATATATCCTAACTCCGTCAGAATTTATCATTGAGAAAGGAGGAGAGTATGAGTTAAAAGTGAAAGATGTTGAACTAAAAGAGGTTACAGCCAGAACAGTTGTTCCCAATAATCTACCTGAACTTTTATCAATATCAATTGATACCATTGGAACATATACGTGGGATTATAGTCCATCTGAAATTTATTATGATATTGTTATTTCAGGTTTGATTAAAGACCCTGCAGGAGAGAAAAATTTCTATAGGAGTTTAATCACGTTTTACCAATGCTTTTATGATAGTTGGGAGGATACTACATACTGTTATACTAGTATAACGGGACGTAATTTATTCTCTGATATTGATAGTGATGGACAAAATATTTCCTTTAAGATGAATTTCTATGGTATGAATTGGGAAAATATTAGCATCATTATACTTTCGACCGATGAGCATTACTACAACTACCATCGCACCCTTTTTAACTGGGAAGGGGATAATCCTTTTATTGAACCAACTCCAATTTATTCTAATATTAATGGGGGATTAGGGGTATTCTCATCCTATTTAAAGAGCACTTTCGATTTTGACGATAATCGTTAATTTTTTTTAGGGAAGTTAACTTTTTCAACTTACACAAAGGTTAGATTCGCTGTTGTAATTGCTATCTTTGTAAAGTTTATACAAGCATATCAATGCAACAGCTTAATATTGGCGAAAGTATTATTTGGCTCAACAAGGTAGACTCTACCAATTCCCACATTGCCATACTGGCACGAAAGCAGATTTCTGAAGGAGTTGTTGTTGCCGCAAAATTTCAAACAGAAGGTAAAGGGCAGAGAGGTAATGTTTGGGAGAGCCAGAATGGCATGAACCTTACTTTTAGCGTATTGCTATACCCAAATTTTTTACCAGTAAAGAATCAATTTTTAATTTCCAAAATAACGGCACTTGCCATTTGCGATACTCTTGAAACTTTGGTGAATAATACATCGATAAAATGGCCGAATGATATTTATGTAGGCGATCGTAAGATAGCAGGAATCCTTATTGAAAACAGTTTTAGTTCGAACCTGTTGGACATGTCAATTATTGGCATTGGTTTGAATGTGAACCAGAAAATTTTTTCCGATGATATCCCTAACCCCACGTCTCTGCATATTTTAACTCAACGATTGTTTAACCTTGACGATCTGCTTCAGAAACTTTGTGCATCTTTATCAAGCAGGTACCATCAACTTATGTGTAATTCAATTGATATAATTTCAAATGACTACTATAGCAAGTTGTACAGAAAGGAAGATTATTATACCTACAAGGCAAACGGTGAATTCTTCAAGGCTAAGATTTTTGGTGTAAGGGATTCGGGAGAGCTCCTGCTAAAAACGGATTCAGGCGAGATAAAGGAATTTGTCTTTAAGGAGGTCTCATTTGTTATTGACTAACAAATGCTTTGAATACCAACCAAAGTGAACGGCTAAACCTCATACCCTTTTTTCTTTAGTTTATCTGTTAAATGCTGCAGCTATCTGATCGGCTATAGCATCAACACCCTGCTGAAGTTTAGAACCTAACATCGTCTTCATCATAAAATTCAGATCAGCTTTAAGGGTAATTTTCATCCGAGTGTCATAGGGGGCAACTTGTTTTAGCTGAATCCAAACGAAGAATTCGAAGGGAATTTTTCCATCACCGGTAAGCTTGATGGTTTTGAAAGGCTCTCTTTCGATAATTTTTAATCCGGCATCCTTTATTCCCTGAACATCAAATCGACACCAATCATCATCAGCCTGCCAGTTATCGAGTTTTGCTGCTTGAGCAAATGGTGTGAAATTCTTAAAACTCGATAAGACCTTGTAAACATCTTCATCGAGCCGTTTAATGGACACTATTTTGCTTTCGACGGAGGTCATTTTAAACTATTTTTTCTGTGTTTAAATTCCCCAATGTTCGGGATCTTCTCTCCACTTTTTGAGGGTTTCAAGCTGATTGGAGTTAATTAAACCTTTTTCCAATGCATGTTCAATTAAATCGTTATAAGAAGCCAGGGTAAAGAGAGAAACATTTTGCTTCGCAAAATTTTGCTTTGCAACATCGAAGTCGTAGGTGAAAATGGCTACCATTCCCATAACTTCACAGCCGGCTGCTCTGATTGCCTCCACCGCATTCAAGCTGCTTTGCCCTGTTGAAATAAGATCTTCTACAACAACAACTTTTGAATTTTTCTTCAAGTCGCCTTCAACCAAATTCTCCAAACCGTGTTTCTTGGGGGATGAACGTACGTATACAAAGGGTAAATTTAGCTCGTGAGCAACCAATGCACCATGAGCAATTGCGCCAGTTGCCACTCCAGCAATGACGTTTACCCCGTGAAATTGGCTGTTGATAATATTTTGAAAACTTTCGCAAATTTCTCTGCGTACAATTGGGTAAGAAAGGGCTCTACGGTTGTCGCAGTAAATTGGAGATTTCCAACCCGATGCCCAGGTAAAAGGATGAGAAAGATTTAGTTTTATTGCATTTTTTTCTATTAACTTTGTAACAATATTACTTTTAATCATGGCAAAAGAGTATTCGGTTTATTTTGATGCAAGAAAGATTGTCATTACTAATCAGGTAATACAAAACTTTAATGAGGGCGAGGGCTTATTCATTAAGTACGAAGAACCTGATGAGGTTACAAAATTACTGGATTTTTTTCATAACTCGATAAACCTTCAGAACCTATTTCTTTATGGCGAAGATGTAGATGCAATATTCAATACACTTTGTAATCATTATGTAGTTATAGAAGCGGCAGGAGGCCTTGTTCAAAACCAACAGGGGCAGTATCTCCTTATCAAGCGAAACGATTACTGGGATTTACCCAAAGGGAAAGGGCATGCTGGCGAAAAGTTGGAGGAGACAGCACTTCGCGAAGTGTCCGAAGAATGTGGAATTTCCAATTTATCCATCGATAAGCCTTTGGTTACAACATTTCATACCTATCTGGAAGGGGAAAAACGAGTGCTGAAAAAAACCAAATGGTATAACATGAAATATTCAGGTAACGAAAAACTTGTTCCGCAAGCTGTCGAAAATATCACTGAAGCTCGTTGGGTCAATAGAAATGAGATCAGAAATTACCTTAATGGAACGTACCTTTCAGTTAAAGATGTTTTTTTGTCGGCAGGAATAAACTAAAAGCTTAGTTCACTCTATATCTCTCCCTTTGATCTTAGCAATTTAAAAAGAAGTATTTCAAAATTTTCCTTGGGCGATGCTGCTGGCGACATGATCAATGTTCTATCGGGACCAATCAGAAAGTAAGTGGGATATGCCCTAACATCAAAATCACGTATTATATCTGGCTTATTGCCATAGTGTAGAAAAGTCCACGGATACTTTGTTTGCTCAACAAAGTCCTTTAGCTCATGCGCATCTTTGTCAATCGATATGGTTACAATTTCAAGAAACTTTCCATGTTTTTCGTAAAGCTTTTCCAGGAGGGAGAATTCCTGTAAGCATGTGTAGCTCGATGTGCTGCAAAAGTTAAGATAAACGTACTTGCCTTCAAAATCGTTGAGTGACATCAGCTTTCCCTTCGATGAGTATAATTCGAATGGGGAGGGAACGAAGCCCGGAAGCAGACGGGTTACCTTCGAACGGATATTCTCGGCGATAACTAAATGCTCTGCAATTTTAGTCTGCTTGTATAGTGAATCTAGAATTGTGAGCAATGCAGATCGTGAAAACTTATCGTCGAAGAAACCATCGTGTAAACCTTTAAGAATTACCAATTCAAGCAGCGAATCGTTGGCTAGCACATCGTCTTCGGCTAGCGTGGTTTTAAGTTTTGTGTAGCTCTTTTCATCGGAAATATTGCTGAAAACAGCCTGCCCCGATTCGGATCGGGCAAAAAATAGAAAATACTTATCGTACAGCAGATTAAACAATTCCATGTAGGATGGATTATTGTAAAGTATGGGTTTATTGAGGAAGAAGTTGTCTGATATGCTTCGTGATTTTTGCATCAGCGAAAGCTGACTAATTAACCCATATCGGTATTGCCGATAAGCAGTGAAAAAAGGTTGGTCAAACTTGCTGAATATTGACTCAAGTTGATTGATCAATGAATCAAGAGGGATGCTTTGAATACCTGCGTATGCATCCATGACTATCTGATCAAAATGCTCGTTGAAGATCATCCTTTTCGATATTGGTAATACCAACATGTACCTCCACTTCCCGAAAGAATGGGTTAAGCCTCTGACTTTCTGTTTTGGGCTCATTTTCGGGTAACACAATTTGGTACTTTTTGCCAGGTTCAGCAAATAGATAGATCTTATAGATTCCAAGATGGCTGAAAATAAATTCAGTTTCATCAATTTTTAGATCAACCGAAAAATTGCCGTCAGGCATAACAATGCATCGTCCAATGGGTATTTCGGTTCGGGATATTAAATCGGAAAATTGAAAAAAAACCAGCTCTTCGCCTTTGTATGAGGGAGCATTACCGCTAAGTGTTACCTGAGCATTTGTTTTGAAGAATAGTATGAAAAACAAAAGGGTACACGCAAGGATTATTTTTAAGGGGCTCATTTGAGAATTGTTAAATATTAAACCTTACAATTAAACCCTTAACGTTTGAGATACTTATTTATGTTGATTCCTTTGGGTAAAAATTTTGAGGCATCGCCATTATTCTCCAGAATATCCCTTACTATGGTTGAATTTATTGGAGTATGCTCAGGAGCAGTAAGTAGAAATACCGATTCTAAATCGGGCTTCATGGCCTTGTTTACCTGTCCTATGGCCCTTTCGTACTCAAAATCGGCAGAAGTCCGAAGCCCCCGAAGGAGGAATCGGGCACCAATACTATTGCAGAAGTCAACGGTAAGTCCTTCGTAGCCTTTAACTGAAACCCGGGGTTCATGGGCAAGCACCTCACTTATCATGTTGATGCGTTGCTCCAGGGTAAAGAGTGTTTTTTTTGAGATATTCTTGCCAACAGCAACTACGACCTTATCAAAGATAAATAATGCTCTTTTTACAAGGGCTTCGTGTCCAACTGTAAAAGGATCGAACGTACCTGGGAATACTGCAATTTTTTCCATATAGATTATTTTGTATTAAGGGACAAGTACAAAGGTAATACCTTTTAGGTTGAATACCACAAATGAAAAGTTTATTCGCTTATGCAATAATCTTTGCAGACTTAACCCTGGTTTTCAATAGTGCGTAATCAAGAACCTCGCTGATATGATCAACATACTTAAAGGTAAGCCCTTTGATGTAGATATCCTTTATTTCCGATACATTCTTCTCATTATCCTCCGAAAGGATAATCTCCTTAATTCCTGCACGTTTAGCGGCAAGAATCTTCTCTTTGATTCCACCCACTGGCAAAACCTTTCCCCTTAATGTTATCTCGCCTGTCATGGCAATCCCTTTACGCACCTTTCGCTGTGTATAGGCCGAAGCTAACGATGTAACCATAGTAATACCCGCCGAAGGTCCATCTTTGGGAATTGCCCCTTCGGGGACATGGAGATGAACATCCCAGTTGCTAAAAAGATCGGGATTTAGTTCAAGAACTTCGCTGTGTGCCTTGATGTATTGCTGAGCAATAATGGCCGATTCTTTCATTACATCGCCTAGGTTGCCAGTAATGGTAAGGTTACCCTTGCCTTTGCTTAGGCTGGTTTCGATGAAAAGAATATCCCCTCCTGTTTCAGTCCATGCAAGCCCGGTAACAACTCCTGCCAGTTCATTGTCCTGATATATATCTTTTAAGTATTTTGGCACACCTAATATCTTTTTAACGTCGGTATTGGTTACCGTATTTGAATGATCTTCGCCAAAGGCGATTTTCTTGGCAGTATGCCTTACAATTTTGGCAATACGTTGATTAAGAGTTCTGACACCACTTTCGCGGGTATAACCCTGTATAACCTCATCCAAAACCTCATTGGGTATTGTGAGTTGATTTTTCTTAAGCCCATGGTTTGCAAGTTGATCGGGGATAAGGTGCCGTTTGGCAATCTCCACCTTTTCTTCTCGTATGTAACCGCTTACTTCAATCAATTCCATTCTGTCGCGGAGTGCAGGGTTTATAGAGGAAATAGTGTTAGCGGTTGTAATGAATAGCACTCTGGATAGGTCAAATTCAATATCCAGATAATTGTCGTGGAAGGTACTATTTTGTTCGGGATCAAGCACCTCCAGTAGTGCAGAAGCAGGATCACCATGAAAATCTTTTCCAACTTTATCTATCTCATCGAGGATGAATACAGGATTTGATGCCTTTACCTTTTTTATATTCTGAATAATCCTTCCGGGCATGGCACCAATATAGGTTTTCCGATGCCCTCTGATTTCTGCCTCATCGTGTAATCCCCCCAGCGATATGCGTGCGTACTTACGGTTGAGTGCTCGGGCTACCGATTTACCCAGTGATGTTTTCCCCACGCCCGGAGGTCCATAAAGGCAAAGAATAGGAGCCTTCATATCTCCCTTCAACTTCAGAATGGCCAAATGCTCAAGAATTCGCTCCTTTACCTGCTCTAGTCCAAAGTGATCCTCATCGAGGATCTTTTGTGCTTTTTTGAGGTCAAAACTATCCTTGGTGTACTCATTCCAGGGTAAATCAAGGATAAGTTGAACGTAGTTATGCTGCACCGAGTAATCGCCAGCCATTGGGTTCATTCGGCTTAGTTTTGTAACTTCACGATCAAATATTGCCTTTACTTCCTTGCTCCATTTTTTGGCAGAGGCTTGCTTCTTGAACTCTTCAATCTCTTGCTCCATGGGATTTCCTCCCAGCTCATTCTGAATGGTTTTCATCTGCTGATGGAGGAAAAACTCCCTTTGCTGCTGCGACATATCTAGCCTTACCTTGTTTTGTATGTCGTTTTTGATTTCCAGCAGTTGAATCTCGCGCGAAAGGTATTGGAGCAGCTGAACACTTCGACTCTTGAGATCGTTCTTTTCCAGCAGTATTTGCTTGTCGGTAGCAGGGAATTCAATGTTGGAGCATATGAAATTTATCAAAAAGTAGTTGTTGTCAATATTCTTAATGGCAAAGCTGCCCTCTTGGGGCATGTTGGGTGAAAGGTTGATAATCTTAAGTGCAAAGTCTTTAATTGAACCTATCAAAGCCTTGAACTCTTCATCTTTCTGGTCAATAGGTTCATCGGTAAGAACTTTAATCGATGCTTTGAAGAATGGTTCACTGGTTAGATATTCTTCAACTTGAAAACGATGGAAACCTTGAAGAATAACCGAGGTGCTGCCATCGGGCATTTCAAGAACCTTGAGAACGCGAGCCACTGTACCAAGGGTAAAAAGATCTTTGATCTCTGGATCTTCTATCTTGGCATCCATTTGTGATACTGCACCAATAAACCGGTTTTTACCAGCAAGGCTTTTTACCAAACGAACAGATTTTTCTCTACCCACTGTAATGGGAAGTACAACACCAGGAAACAGGACAGTATTTCGAAGTGCAAGTATGGGAAGTGTATTTGGGATATCAGTCTTTGATAATTCTCCATCCTCATCGGTGAAAAGCGGGATAAATTCAGCTTCGCGGTCAACAGAATCTAGTTCGTAAGGGTTGATTATTTTTAAATCGAATTTTTTGGTCATGTTTAATGCTATAATTTCTTACAAGTGTGACAACATGTCACTAAAAAAGGTATTTGCAATGCGAAATACCTATTGTGCAAGGCTTGTGCCAAATTTAGAATCTTCTAAAGTATGCAGAAAGTTCAAATACTTTCGAGAGAATGTTGATCTCTTTTTCATCTAATTCGATTCCTCTTCTTTCCATTACCTTTTGGGCTGTTTCTATAGCTTTATCGAGTTTATAAGTGGTGTAACCTTGAGCACCTCCCCATGAGAAACAGGGGATAAAGTTTCGGGGGAAGCCATCGCCAAAGATGTTAGCGCTAACGCCAACCACAGTGCCTGTATTGAACATAGTGTTGATTCCACATTTGGAATGATCGCCCATGATCAAACCACAGAATTGCAATCCTGTATTCACAAAGCTTTGCTTTGCATAACACCAGAGTTTTACCTCGGCGTAGTTATTCTTTAGGTTTGAATTATTGCTATCGGCACCAATGTTACACCATTCGCCTATTACAGAGTTCCCTAAAAAACCATCGTGCGCTTTATTGCTGTTGCTAAAGAAAATACTATTGTTTACCTCCCCTCCCACTTTGCAACTCGGACCGATAGTAGTAGGGCCATAGATCTTAGCCCCAAGCTTCAACGTTGAACCTTCGCATATTGCAAAGGGACCGCGAACCAAAGAACCTTCCATTACCTCGGCATTGGCTCCAATGTAAATTGGTCCTGTTTGGGCATTAAGAGTGGCACACTCTAGCTTGGCACCCTCCTCAACAAAAACCCTTTCAGGGTTAAGCACATTGTTGGTAGGAGAGAGGGGTTGTGATTTTTTTCCCCTTGTGATCAATTCAAAATCTTTCTCTAAAGCCTTTCCGTTGAGAGTGAAGATATCCCATGGGTGAAATATTGCTAAAGGTTCATCGGAAAGTTCTTGGGTATTAGGAAATACTTCTGGGTCTGGCAAAAAACTACTATCAGGAAGTGATGGTAAATATGCTGCAACTAATGTTGATTTATAAGCCAAAGCATTACCAATTGTCAATGATTGTATCTTCTTGACTAGAGTTTCATCGGGGAGCACTCCACCATTAATCAAAAGGCAAGGTGCGTTGTTTTTGGGGAGAGGAAACTTTTCTGATAAATAATCCTTAGTATGAAAATAGCAATGAACCTTGAGAATCTTTTCCCATTTTTCCTTTATGGTTAAAATCCCTAAACGAATCAATGCAACTGGACGTGTATAGGTTAGTGGAAGAAGATGTTCCCATCTTGAGTCGTCAAAGAGAATTACATGTTTTTCCATTGACTTAATTTTACGATGTTGATTACAAAGTTATACCATTATAAGGAAATTGTCATATATGCCAATAAAAAAAGCTCCCAGAGGAGCTTTTAATGTATATGGATACAATCCCAAGTATAGATAGTGCGATTGGAATTGAAGGTCTACTTTGTTTTCTTGTCTAAATGTTTTTTGTACTTCGACATGAACTTATCAACGCGTCCAGCAGTGTCAACCAGTTTCATCTTACCGGTATAGAACGGATGCGAAGTGTTCGAAATTTCAACTTTAACCAATGGGTACTCTACGCCATCAACCTCAAGGGTTTCTCTTGTGTTTACAGTCGATTTGGTGATGAAAACATGCTCGTTCGACATGTCCTTAAACGCCACCAGTCGATAATTCTTGGGATGTATTTCCTTTTTCATTTTGCAAGTATTAATCTTTTTTTACTTTTTACCTGAATTATGGGCTGCAAAATTATTAACATTAAACATAATAACAA
>CAZDXY010000097.1:0-1760 GCA_964509385.1 uncultured Rikenellaceae bacterium | reverse complement strand
CGAAAGTAATCTTAAAAACTCAATGTATAGCCAAATAAGCGTTACCATCAACCCGAAAGCACCATACCATTCCATATATTTCGGTGCACCGGCATTTGCACCCCGTTCAATAAAGTCGAAATCAAGAACAAGGTTTAGGGCAGCAACCCCTATTATCACTAAACTGATGATTATACTGAGTATTCCTCCATCGTGAATAAATCCAATTGGAACACCAAACAAGCTCATTAAAAACGAAATGAAGTACATTAATGCAATTGCTCCGGTGGCAGCAAAAACCGCCATGCGAAACTTTGCAGTAACCTCAATAGTGCCCGAGCGGTAAAGGATTAGCATAAAGAAAAAAGTTGCAAAGGTTAAGCCTACTGCTTGGGTTATAATTCCAAGACCGTATTGTGCTGCCATAATGGCTGACAAGCCTCCCAGTAAAAGACCTTCGAGCACCGAATAGATTGGGGCGGTGATGGGTGCACTTTTGGGCGAAAAGACTGTTACAATTGCTGTAATTAACCCTCCAATACCCCCCACCATCATCCAAGTAAAAACTGAAGGAGATTCGATGAATGCAAGGCGCCAGGTATATATTGCCCCTAGGACAACCAGCCCTAGCATTAGCATTGTTTTGTACTTGGTTCCCTCAATGGTCATCACCTCCGATGAAGTGGCTGCGGTTCTTTGCTTGACGAATATCTGCTCGCTTAGAGCAGGGTTGGATGATCTTAGCATGATTATTATGTTTTGTGATTGTTTATTCGTAGCGCATCAATACAATTCCTGTACCAAGCAAAGGGCTGTGTCAAATTAACAGAAGTTTGAGGGTTAATATAGAATTTTGGAGGTTTCAATACATAATAAGAACATGTATAGTAAAAAAACAAGGTTTGACTAATTGTCAAACCTCATTCTGTGATTGTGTTAAGCTAACTGATGTAAAAAAATGTTAGATACAATATTATAATTAATTAAAATTTACATTAACCCATAGCAGCTAAAATTAAAATTATCAGTAAAATGGATCCTCCAACGGAACCCAGTATTGCTCCAATATTCGATTTACGTTTTTCCTTAACTTGTGGTTCAAAAACTGTAGCTTTTTGAACGTAGCCAAGTTCAAGAAGAGGAACATCCTCAACGGTAACAGGTCTGAAATTTACATAAGTACCAGGGTACCCCGTTACAGTTGCTCTAATTACACCATTTGTTGTTTCTGTTTCAAACTTCGGTTCAATCAGCACATCAGCATTCGATTTGCTTAAAGCATCGGCAACAGCGCTATTCTTTACCGATTCAATCATACCGCTGGAAGATTTTGCGGTGCCAGTTACCTTTGTGGCTTTAATGTCTAGTTCGGCCACAATGGGTTGTTGGATAACGCCTGAGCCATAGATATCCATTCTTTTTGCAGTGATTGTTTTAGTTGTTGTGCACGATGAGAAGAGCAGCACTAATGTAATCAAAGAAAGACCAATTTTCAAAGTTTTCATGTTTTTTTGATTTTTATTAAAGGGTAATGTTTTTTAAAAGTCAATATCGCTGTAATTCAAATCTAGCCAATATTTTACTATCGTCCAAGGCACAATTAAGAAAATGTACACGATTCGATATTCTGTGTATAAAGCCCACTCTTTTCTGTACAGAGGACTTTTTTATAATTGATAACTATTGGAAAAAACCAACTAGTTGCATGCTCTTTAGTTGACTTCCTTTAGAATTTTCAGTGTTTCTCTTGAAATGGGAACTTCGATTTTTTGTGAGGTCAC
>CAZDXY010000096.1:0-14094 GCA_964509385.1 uncultured Rikenellaceae bacterium | reverse complement strand
TAGTAAAGTCCATTTCCCAAAATTAAACCTTTCCACAAAATTTGCAGTAGAACCAGAAATAAAATTACAAACGTTTTCTGGAACAGGCAAATTATGTAACAATAAAAATAAAAAACCCGCTAAAACTTAGGCGGGTTTAAAATTCCATACTAAAAAATCTAAACGATTCCTGCAAAACCCATAAAAGCAAGTGCCAGAATACCTGCAACCACCAAAGCAATAGGAGCACCTTTCATGCCTTTTGGCAGATCAACCAAATCGAGCGATTCGCGAATACCAGCAAAAACAACAAGGGCTAAAGCAAAGCCTATGGCATTGGCAATGGCAAAAACAACGCTCTCCAATAAATTATAATCGTTCTGAATTACCAGAATGGCTACACCAAGAATGGCACAATTAGTTGTTATAAGAGGGAGAAAAACGCCCAAAGCCTGATAAAGTGATGGGCTAACTTTCTTGAGAATAATCTCTACCATTTGCACTAAAGATGCGATTACAAGGATATAAGCCACAGTTTGCATATATCCAATTCCCAATGGGATTAGGATGAAGTTCATGATAAGATAGGTTGCAATTGTGGCAATTGTAATTACAAAAGTAACTGCACCTGCCATTCCCAAAGAGGTTTCCACCTTGCTAGAAACGCCCAAAAAAGGGCAAATCCCAAGAAATTTGGCCAGTACTATATTGTTAACAAAGATGGCAGATATGATTATCAAAATATATTCCATGACGTTTTGTTGTTTTTAGTTCTTTTTTGCAAACCTGTTCATAATGGCAATAAGATATCCCAGGGCAATGAAAGCACCTGGAGCTAGAACGAATACCAGCATGGCATAGGTATCGGAAAATAATTGCATACCAAAAACTTTTCCGCTTCCCAATACCTCGCGAACTGCACCCAAAAGGGTTAATCCAAAGGCAAAACCCAATCCCATGCCTATTCCATCGATTATGGAAGAGCCCACATTATTCTTGGAGGCAAAGGCTTCTGCACGTCCCAGAACAACGCAATTCACCACGATAAGGGGGATAAATAACCCCAACTGCTCGTGAAGAGCAGGAAGAAAACCCGCCATGCTCAAATCAACCATGGTTACAAATGATGCAATAATCACAATAAAAGATGGAATTCTCACTTTTGCAGGTATCTGATTCTTAACAAGCGATATCACCAAGTTTGCCATAACGAGAACGAATGTTGTGGCAAGGCCCATACCTAAACCGTTAATAGCACTGGTAGTTGTCCCCAATGCAGGGCACATACCCAGTAAAAGTACAAATACCGGATTCTCCTTAATAAAACCCTTGGTAAAATTGGTTACCTGATTCATTTTGCACCTCCTTCCTTAATAAAAGCATCGTATGCTCTTTGTACAGCATCGCAATATGCTCTGGAACTAATGGTCGAAGCGGTTATTGCCTCAACCTGTCCCCCATCCTTTTCAACGGAAAGTTTAAAGTCCTGAGGATTTTTACCTTGAAATTGAACGCTAAACTGAGATTTTCCACTTTCCATTTTATCGCCCAATCCTGGAGTTTCCTTATGGGCAATTACCTCTATTCCATGAATTGTACCATCGGAGAGAAAGCCTACCATAAGATCTATCTGCCCGCTAAAACCATTCTTAGTAAATGTTTGAATGGCAGTTCCAACTGTTTCTCCACCTTTAGTTGCAGGGTAAAATGTTAAAGTTCCTCCATCCACCTCTCGAGTAAATTTCTTTGCCGATGGCCTATTGTCAAACTCAGGAAGAACCTTGCTCAGCGCTTTGTTGATCTTCTCATTTTGGGCATTGTCAATCGGTCCTTTGGTAAAGCTGTACACAAATCCCAAACATGCCGATGATAAAAGTGTGACCATTAACAGGGTCAGAGTCATATTTTTGAAATTCGATTCTTTCGCCATATCTTAATTATTTATGTTTGAATGAATAATTTGAAGCATAATCATTATTCATAAATCATTTTATAACCTCTCCAAACCGTGAGGGTTTAACATACCTATTGATTAGCGGGACAAAAGCATTCATAATCAGAATGGCAAACGAGATTCCCTCGGGGTATGCACCCCAAACTCGGATAATAACCGTAATCAGTCCTATTCCAATACCAAAAATCCACATCCCTTTGGGGTGCATTGGCGATGTTACATAATCGGTTGCCATAAAAATTGCACCCAGCATTACACCTCCTGTAAGCAAATGGAAGATTGGATCGGGATTGGTTTCGGGGTTAATTAGCCATAGAATACCTGTGAATACGCCAATGGTTGCAAAAATCGATACTGGGATATGCCATGTTATTACCCTTGTTAAGAGCAACCATACAAAACCGATAAGTAAAGCAAATGCAGCAATTTCGCCAAGTGAACCTCCCATTGCACCCATAAAAAGTTGCATATGGCTAGGAATCTGATCAGAAATAGTGCTCATCAATTCACCCTTACTTAACCCCTCCTTAACAATGGCAAGGGGGGTTGCTCCTGTAACTGCATCAATATAAGACATACGTGATTCGATGGGTAAAGGCCAACTGGTCATCTGAACGGGAAAGGATATAAGTAAAAATACACGACCCACTATTGCTGGATTAAAAGGATTTGATCCTAGTCCACCAAAACTCATCTTTCCCACACCGATTGCAACCAAAGCTCCTATTACTACAATCCACCAAGGAAGGTTGCTGGGCAGGTTAAATGCCAGGATTAAACCTGTAACAAGTGCTGATCCATCGGATATTGTTGGCTTAACTTTTAGGAGGAATTTCTGAATCAGAAACTCGAAAAATAAACACGAAACAATTGATATGGAAGTGATGATCAGAGCCCCAAGTCCAAAATAAAATAATGTAACTGCAAGGGCAGGAATAAGTGCCAATACCACGTTGTACATTAACCTAGGCGTTGATTCTCCGCTATGAACATGTGGTGATGCTGATACAACTAATAATTTATTCATTATTTCAGTGATTATATCATCAATATTTTTATAACACGATCTTTTTAATTTTTCCTTGCTCTAATGATGGCAAAAACCTCTGCTTTACCCAACCGAATGTAGTCTAACAATGGAAGTTTTGCGGGGCATACATAACTGCAAGAGCCACATTCCATGCAATCAACAACCCTTTCCATCTCTAGCCTATCGAACATCTTTCGCTGAGAAAGCCTATTAAGCAAAAATGGCTCTAGTCCCATAGCACAAACTATTATGCATTTACCGCAACGAATGCAAGAAGGTTGGGGAGCTCCACGAAGTGATTCCTTTTCAGGGAATAGAATCACCCCTGATGTACCTTTAGTTACGGGTGAATCGATGCTGTTAATGGCTTTTCCCATCATGGGTCCACCATTAACTACTTTACCCGTATTTTCAGGTAATCCACCAGCAACTTCAATTAATTTGGATATGGGGGTTCCTATTCGAACCATGTAATTACCAGCATTCTTAATATCTTTGCCAGTAATAGTTACCACCCTCTCTATGAGGGGTTTATTTTTCTGTACCGCCTCATATACTGCCAAGGTTGTTCCCACATTATGAACAACAGTACCCACATCAATGGGCAAGCCTCCCGATGGTACTTCGCGATTGATGAGAGCTTTAATAAGCTGCTTTTCACCTCCCTGGGGGTACTTTACCTTAAGTGCATAAACTTCAATACCCTTATAACCCGATGCCACAGTCTTTAGGTGGGCTATTGCATCTGGTTTGTTATTCTCAACTCCAACCATCGCCCTTTCAACCCCTAAAGCCTTTTTCAGCAACATAATTCCCACCATTAAATCATCTGCCCTTTCAAGCATAAGCCTGTGATCTGATGTAAGATAAGGTTCGCACTCTACACCATTTATGATTAAAACATCGGCCTTCTTCCCTTTAGGAATTGAAAGTTTAACATGCGAAGGGAAAGTTGCACCACCCAGACCAACAATACCTGCTTCATTCACTTTAGCAATGATCTCTTCTGCTAAAAGCGTAAACTCTTTCCTTATATCAGGAGTTCTGTCAATTTCAGGCATCCACTCATCTCCTTCAACCGTTATGGTTATGGCAGGTTTTTTATACCCCGTTGAGTCAAGAACCGGATCAAGCGATTCAACTGTTCCTGAAACCGATGAATGAATATTTGCTGAAACAAATCCGCTGCTTTTGGCAATTAGTTGACCCACCTTTACCTTATCGCCTTTTGCGACAACGGGAGATGAAGGGGCACCAATATGTTGCGAAATTGGTATTACAACCCGCTCGGGCAATGGTAACACCTCAATGGGTTTGCTTGCCGAGAACTTGTTTTCTGGGGGATGAACCCCGCCTTTAGGAAAAGTCTTTAACATACTCACATTTATTGAATGTCGAATATCGAATATTGATTAGCGAATAATGAAGTGATTGAAGAAGCAAAATCGAAAGATCTTAAATCAAAAATCGTTAATCTTTATTCATTATTCTCATTGTTCTACTCTACACTTTCTGCTTTAACATCAGCCTCCTCCTTCTTCTTTCGAGGAGAGAAATTGAACTCAAGGATTGCACCCGTTGGACACTCTTCAACACATTTACGGCATAGTTTGCACTTGTTGTAATCGATGTAAGCCAAAAAGTTCTCCAATACAATGGCATCGTGAGGACAAACCTTAACACACTTACTACAACCAATGCATGCAACAGCGCAACTCTTTTTTGCAATGCCACCCTTATCTTTATTGATACATGATACAAAAATGCGCTTTCCCTTAGGTCCTTTTTTTCGCATCTCGATAATAAACTTTGGACATGCCTTAACGCAAGCTCCACAAGCAGTGCATTTTTCATCGCTAATCACTGGCAGACCAGTTTCCTTATCAATATATATAGCATCGAATTTACATGCTTCCACACAATCTCCTAAACCAAGGCAACCAAACTGACAACCTGTATCACCACTAAAAAGTGTTGTTGCACCTTTACACGACATGGCACCATTATAGATGCTGGTTTTTGGTCTATGCTCTGGTGATCCAGAACAGCGTACTACTGCAATCATAGGATCCTGTGCAACAGCATCCTTGCCCACAACCTTTGCAGCTGCGGCAAAGGTATCGTTACCACCGGGTGGACAAAACATTTCGCTAATATCATCGGCTTTAACAAATGCCTCAGCAAATCCTCGACAGCCAGGATATCCACAACCACAACAGTTTGCACCTGGCAATACTGCCTCTACAGCATCGATTCGAGGATCCTCATACACTTTAAACTTCTGGGCAACGAAATAAAGTATAACTGCTGCACCTACACCTAAGGTGCTCAGCATTAAAACGGTATAAATGATAATTGAATAACTCATGCTATTCTTGGTTTATTAAACTGATTCAATATCGAAAGTAAAATGTTTGGAAATTCTATTTCTAAATAAATGCAGTCCAACATAGTAAGGCAATAAGATTGATAATGAAATCAATCCAGCTGCCCCTTCAGGAACTCCAACGGCAGAAAAAAGTATAAGAGAAATAACCACAAGGAAAAATGGAATAATGTAACCTAAAAGAAGAGCCTTAAAACCAAGAGATTGTCTAAGAATAACCTTTACTTCCTGTCCTATGCTGAAATTATGATTAGACTTTTGCACAACAACTTTTTTTTCAGCTGAATCAGCCATACCACAAGCGCCCTTTGCATGACAATCAGCACAGGCTGAATTATTTATTATGGTAACTTGCACATCAGTAGTTGAAATCTCTTGCACTCTTCCAATATGGTCAACTGTTTTTGTCATCTTCAACTTAATGATTAACTCCTTGAAAATTGACTACAAAAATATATTTCTTTAGCTTTCCAATATAATCAAACCTAAAGCAAGTTTATAATTTAGTTTGATTATAAATAAGCAATTTGCTATTCATAATTCATCTTCAACTTAAATGTTAATAAACCTCATTTGAAGGCTGAGTAGAATTAAGGTGAAACCATTAATATTGAAATGAAAAATATCTTTTGTTTGCTAAAGGATTGTTACTTTTACACTCACTTTATCAGAATATATGAAAATTAATTTTTCACGTTTCGTTAACTATTGGCTATTCGCACTACGTAGGCTTGGTCAAAACAGACTTGTTTTGATTCTTAGCTGTTTAGTAGGTTTGCTAAGCGGCTTAGCTGCCGTAATATTGAAAAACACTGTGCATTTTACTCGCGACATGCTGCAAAGAGTCTTGGAACAAGGAACCTTAGGTTATCTTTACTTAGCACTACCTGTAATTGGAATTATTATAACTGTTCTATTTATAAAGTATTTTGTTAAGGATAATATTGGGCATGGGGTATCAAAAATACTCTACTCTATATCTAAACAAGGTAGTAAAATAAAAAGCCACAACACATACTCTTCGATTGTTTCAAGTACAATTACCATTGGATTTGGAGGATCAGTGGGTGCTGAAGCGCCCATTGTGCTTACTGGTGCTGCCATTGGTTCAAATATTGGACAAGCCTTTCGTTTAAACTATAAAACCATTACCCTTTTACTTGGGTGTGGTGCTGCTGGTGCCATTGCCTCCATTTTTAAAGCACCTCTTGCTGGCTTAATATTCACTCTTGAAGTTCTTATGCTCGATCTAACAATGGCCTCAATTGTTCCATTGTTAATTTCTGCAGTTACTGCTACCACGGTATCATATTTCTTATTGGGTAGAGATGTAACTTTCGCTTTCGAGATTGTTGAACCTTTTGCACTTTACAAAATTCCTTTTTTTATACTTCTAGGTGTCTTCTGCGGATTCATTGCCTATTACTTTACAAAAACAACATTACGGGTAGAGGGTAAATTCTCCTCCATTGATAATCCTTACAAAAAAATTATATGGGGTGGATTAATACTTGGTTTATTAATATTTATTTTTCCTCCATTATATGGAGAGGGTTTTAACACATTACAAGCACTTCTAAACGGAGAGCCTTCAACCATACTCAATAACAGTTTACTCTATCCATTTCGTGAGAATGCCTGGATCATCCTTCTTTCATTAGGTTTGCTTTTGCTGTTTAAAGTTTATGCAATGGCTGCAACTACAGGTGCAGGAGGTATTGGTGGAATTTTTGCTCCTACCCTATTTATGGGTGGAGTGGCAGGGTATTTTATGTCAAAATTACTAAACCTTACATTGAAAACTGGGTTAAACGAAGGCAATTTTACCCTTGTGGGTATGGCTGGAATGATGGCTGGTGTAATGCATGCCCCACTCACCGCAATATTTCTAATTGCTGAACTTACAGGAGGTTATGCTCTTTTTATACCTCTTATGATCACTTCAACGGCTGCATATGTAACCATTATGTACTTTGAACCGCATTCAATATACACCAAACGCTTAGCTGCTAGGGGCGAACTTATAACTCACCATAAGGATAAGGCAGTATTAACACTATTAAAGCTGGGCAATGTGGTAGAGAATGATTTTATTACAATCCATCCCGATGATTCGCTTGGAAAGCTTGTTCAGGCTATAAGCAAATCTCGACGTAATATTTTCCCAATCGTTGATTCATCAGAAATTTTGCTAGGAGTAGTCCATCTGGATGATATCAGGGAATTAATGTTTGACAATCAAAAATACGAAACAACCTTCGTAAGAGAACTAATGGCAATTCCACCCGAGTTCATCTCAGTAAACGAGTCCATGGAAAGTGTTATGCTTAAGTTTGAAGAAACTAAAGCTTGGAATTTACCTGTGGTAGATAAGGGAAAATACCTTGGTTTTGTATCAAAATCCAAGATATTCTCTGCCTACCGCGATGTACTTGTTCAGTTTTCGGATGAGTAAAAATCTCCTAATAATAGAGGTGAAATTGCCTCTTTCTAGCTATACTTAGCCAAATCCTCAAGTTTTATAGAGTCAAGTATTTCAATTGATTTTCCGTTAATCTTAATAATTCCTTCGGCATTAAACTCCGAAAGAGTTCTAATTACATTCTCGCGCGAAAAACCAATCATTTGAGCAATTTCATTTCGTCCTATTAAAAGTGCAAATGATTTGCTATTGAATATATTCAATGAAAAATGCAGTAAAAGCTTAGCTAATCTGCCCCTGATATTATTAAGCGAACTACTCTTTAATTTCTCAAATAATGGATGTACAAAAGAATCATTACCGTATTTAATGGCACTTAATGCAATCTTACTATTTGTATCTATTATTCTTCTTACAAGCTCTAAAGGAATATACTGCAGCTCTGTATCAGTAATGGAAACTGCAGAAAAAGGGTATTTATCAGAGGATAAAACTAAAGGCAATCCAATATAGTTTACAGATTGAATAATGTCAAAAATGAAATTCTTATCCCCTTCATCAACTTCAATCTTTACAAAACCATTCAGTAATAAGATAAGGTGCGATATAAATTCGCCCTTTTTAACAATAGTTTCCCTTTTACGATAGTTTACGGTTGTTGATTTTCGCATTAAATCATCCAACTCGTCTGACGTTAGATGGTTAAAAAGCCAATTGTTTTTAAGAATGCGTTTTATTGATCCACTATCCATTTTGAGTAGCTTTAATGTTTTTAATACAACTTTAAATTCTAAATAACTATAATTCTACATATTTATACGCATTCACAAAAAAGGGTTGCTACCATATACCCAAAATTGTGATTAAATACACCAAACCAATGGGTAAATGCAACTATTTTTTTGACCAAACAAAAGAAATAAGATACCATTTTTATACTTCATTTTTTAGAGTAAAAAATGATAGAGCGTTTAGCAGAATATTTCAAGCAAAAGGCAATTCTGATAGTGGATGATGATTATGTAAGTGCATTGCTATTACAAGAGCATTTAAAACAATTAAATGCTGAGTTACTTGTTGCTTATACTACAGATGACGCTATTAATCTATTCAAAGTAAATCCAAAAATTGCTCTTGTTTTGCTCGACATTAAATTTCATGTTGGCAATGGTTACGAAGTAGCCAAACAAATGAGAGAACTTAACCCCAATGTAATATTAATTGCTCAAACTGCACTTGCCATTGAAGAAGAACGACAAAAACTAATCATTAGCTGTTTTAATAGCTTCATTTTTAAACCTATTCAGTCAAATGTTCTTTTCGAAACTCTATCAAAATATGTACTTTAATAAGGTATATTAAATTCATCAACAATAAATAATTATAGGCTATTCAATATCTTTATTAAAATAATCTCAAAACATATATGCTTTAAGAATATTCAATAAAGATTAATTTAAAATTCTTTTACTTTTTCAACTCTTTGATATGATTATACCTAGCATATTTTGTGTTTATAAACCATATAAAAGATTTATTCCCTTATGATTTATATATTTGCATTTTAAATATTGAAATTGTTATACTCGTGGAAAATCAAGTAGGTAAATCGATTCTAATCGTCGAAGACGATAATGTTAGCCGTACACTATATAAAGAAATGCTAAAAATTAGCGGTGTAAGCCTGCATTTTGCAAAAACAGGTAAAGAAACGCTTGAATTCTTTGAGAATAACCCTGTCCCAGATATACTTTTTCTGGATATCCGCCTTCCAGATATTAATGGATTGGATATTACCAAACAACTTTTATCCAGATACCCTGACTTGGTTATTATCGCTCAAACTGCTTTTGCTCAGCAGCAATGGGAAAAAGCTTGCATGGAAGTTGGGATGAAAGCCTTCATTACCAAACCCATTATCAGGGCTAACCTTGAACCAATTTTGCAAAAATATCTATAGCAAGTATGCTATTAAATAGTTTTTTCACACGATCATAAATCATAATTTTGTAAAAAAAAATATTATGACTAGAGATAAGATTGTTTTCGACCTGATTGAGCAAGAAAAAAAACGCCAAATGCATGGCATTGAGTTGATTGCATCAGAAAACTTTGTTAGCCCTCAAGTACTTGAGGCAATGGGTTCTGTTTTAACCAATAAGTATGCCGAAGGTTATCCCGGTGCACGTTACTATGGCGGATGCCAAATAGTTGACCAAACAGAGCAGTTAGCCATAGATAGGCTAAAACAACTTTTCGATGCTGAGTATGCCAACGTTCAACCCCACTCTGGAGCACAGGCTAACATGGCTGTTTTTATGGCTGTAATGCAGCCAGGGGACACTTTTCTTGGATTAGACCTATCGCATGGGGGACACCTATCCCATGGATCACCCGTTAACATGTCCGGAATATGGTATAAAGCTGTATCTTATGAGGTCAAGAAAGATACCGAAACCGTAGATTACGATCAGATGGAACGCTTAGCCATAGAGCATAAACCAAAGCTTATTGTTGGTGGTGCCTCTGCCTATTCACGTGAGTGGGACTACAAAAGAATGCGCGAAATTGCTGATAAAGTTGGAGCCATTCTTCTTATTGATATGGCCCATCCCGCTGGGCTTATTGCTGCTGGACTACTAGATAATCCAACTCATTATGCACATGTTGTTACCTCAACAACCCATAAAACCCTTCGTGGTCCGAGGGGAGGAATAATCCTTATGGGTAAAGATTTCGACAACCCCTGGGGTCATAAAACACCTAAGGGTGAAATCAAGAAAATGTCGCAGATATTGAACAGTAGCGTATTCCCTGGTGTTCAGGGTGGACCGCTTGAGCATGTAATTGCATCCAAGGCTGTTGCCTTTGGTGAAGCCTTACAGCCTGAATATAAAGAATATCAAATTCAGGTTAAAAAGAATGCCGCCGAAATGGCTAAGGCTTTCATTGCCAAAGGGTATAAAGTTATCTCAGGTGGAACAGATAATCACTCTATGTTGATCGATCTTCGCACAAAATTCCCCGATATAACGGGAAAAAAAGTAGAAAACACTTTAGTGCTTGCCGATATCACGATAAATAAGAACATGGTGCCATTCGACTCAAGATCACCTTTTCAAACCTCGGGAATTCGTGTTGGAACTCCAGCCATTACTACAAGAGGTCTAAAAGAGAATCATATGCCTATTATTGTTGATCTAATCGATGAGGTAATCTCTAATATTGAAAATGAAAAAGTGATTGGAGCCGTAAGAGAGAAAGTGAATAAACTGATGCACGATTTTCCACTTTTTGCATGGTAACTATTTAGTTTTCTATTTTTTTAAACCCCGGTTTTTCCCGGGGTTTTATGTTTGAGTAAAAAAAATTTCTTGTATTTTTTTAAATATTTTGCAATCGATGTGTTAAATATTTTACCTTTGGGAAAGCCAATTATAAATCTAACCTAACCATGGAACCCTTCACAATCAATCTGAATCAAACAGAAGAAAGGGGTGGTCGATACAAACGCTTTCTTCTCATGCTTGGCCTCCTCTTTGTTACTTTATCAATTATATCCTACTTTCTTCTTCACCGCAAAGGCAACCCCAATGAGTGGATATTCATTGTAATCGGGATTTATGTAATCGTATTTATATATTTCGCCTTTGTGGGATACAAAACCAAACTTTACATTACATGCGATGACTACGCCCTCGAGTACCAATTTGGTTTCTTCAAAAAGGTTCCGGGTAAAGTGATATGGCAAACCTTAGTAAAAGTTAAGTTAGGACCAACATATCTGGCCTTTTTCAAAAGGACAGGAAAGAGAAAGTTGATTCAAATTGGTTGGCTTCCCTATGCAAAAGTGAAAGAAATAAAATGTAAGGTTCAAGAAGTATGCGTAGAAAAAGGCATTGAATTGGAAATAGCAGAGTACCATACTGAGTAACTATCTTCTTAGTATTTTATTAATCATACTCTTTTTGGGCTTTCCTTTTCTTACTGAAAACTTTGGACATTCAGGTTCATTTTTTACTTTTATTCGCTTTGGAAGATATTGTTTTCCACTTTTCTTCAAAATACTTTCAGGATAAAGTATTGATTCGATGGATGAATCATTCCAATAATCATTTTTTTCATCATTAAAAACACTTCCCATTTGCTCAATTTCTGGAATTGAATTCGCAATTAATGGAAGATCACTGGGTATATCCGATTTTAAAGCAGTGGGCATTCGATCATTATATTTAATTGCTATACCATGAAATAGGTTTTTAGCATCTGATTCAGTTATACAATGTGTTTGCATAACAAATCGCCATTTGATATCTTTCGAATTCAACGTTGAATCCATTTGAAATAATGCCTTAAGACGATTTGCCAGTAGAGTGTAATAATTAGTAATCCAGTCTTCCCTTTTTATCGGGTATTTTGTAAAAACCAGATCAATACTAGTTGGAATTATTTCGTTTTGGATGGATAACCATTTACTCATATCGATAAGTTGATGCGATGCATATCCATTTTCCAAGTAACAAACCTTTTCAATTGGGTTATTTTCGAATATTGAAATCTCTATCAACTCGATATTACAGTCAAACCATTGGCTATTTTCAATTGGATTAGCTAAAACTTCACCTGAAAACATTAATACTGATTCCTGAGCGATACAATAAAAGGATTTGATTGTTAATAAAGCAAAAAGGATTTGCCATATTGGAAATAGTGATCTCATTTATAGAAATTTACGAAACATATTTATAACTACAAAACGAAGCATAACATGACAAATTGTAATGAATTACATCTAAAAAATTACTAGACGCAATACTTGAAAAGTTATTAAGATTATTTATTATGGCATGAATAATGTGAATAATATTTCAACATTATTACTCCTTAAAATCACTTGTAGCCATGAATAAATACTCTCTTTACCTCCTCCTTTTTCTACCTTTTACAGTATATTGCCAAGGTACATTAAGCTCAGTTCCAAAGTGGGTTAATAACCCTCCAAACTCTAAAGATAAAATTTATGCCGTAGGAATTGGAACTTCACCAAGTTCTGATGTTGCGGAACGCAAAGCTATAATGGATGCCAACGTGAACTTAGCTGAAAAGGTTCAACCCGCTGTGATTACAGTAACCTCTTATATTGATTCGGTTGTTCTCGGAAACGATATCCTAATTGAAAGAGTTAACATTATTCGGAAGAAGGTTGAAGCCACACTTCAAAACACTCAGGTTATTGATAAAGCGGTACTCCAAGAGAATGGTAAGTATAAAGTATATGTTCTTGTTGAAATGCCCAAAAAGGAAATCAATAGATCAGTTATTAGCCATATTAACCAGGATAAAGAATTGTACAGTGCTATTGCCAAAACAAAGGCATACAAAAAGATAGCGAGAGAAGCAAAATAACTGAATGCTATTTAATCATTTAGGAAAAACTTTCCAGTATTTCTCTAACCTTCGATACTTTTTGTTCAAGAAGTTTCTGTGTTTTTGCCTCTGCAATAAACCTTAGGTAAGGTTCGGTATTTGAAGGGCGAATATTAAACCACCAATCGGGAAATTCAACACGATAGCCATCAAAATCGAAAGAAGCTGTTGGTTTTTCTACCGTCATAAAGTGATCTCGAACAGCATCCATTGCACCTTTCTTATTCTCAATGCGGAAGTTGATCTCGCCAGAGTTTGCATAGGTTTCAATCCTTGAAATAAGTTGAGAGAGTGAAACACCCTGCTTTTTAAAACTACTTATTACGTCAAGAATGATAAGGCATGCCATCAAACCTGAATCGGAATAGTAAAAATCTCTAAAGTAATAGTGTCCAGCTAGCTCTCCACCATAAATACCATCTATCTCCCTCAACTTTAAAGCAGCAAAGGCTCGACCAACACGCCAAGTCCTCATTTCGCCTCCAAGCGGCTTAAGGTACTCACCAACCGCTTTGGATGTTCTGATATCCTGAAGTACAAGTCCTTTCAGTTTTTTCTCTTCGAGGAAATAGTGTCCAAGAAGGGCAATCATCAGATCGGGAGAGATGAACCGGGCGTTCTCATCCACAAACATTACTCGATCGGCATCGCCATCGAAGATAATCCCCAGATCGCAACCATTCTGATTGACAAGATTCTGTAGATCAATCACATTTTCTGGAATCAAAGGGTTGGCCTCATGATTTGGAAAGGTTCCATCCAACTCATCATAAAGGTATATGGGCGTATCGCCCAAAAGCTCTTTAATGAGTAGTGCAGCCATGCCATTGGAACAATCGATGCCAATATTTAAGTTGCTGTAATCCCCAACATACTTTTTAAGGAATGTGATATAC
>CAZDXY010000095.1:0-14419 GCA_964509385.1 uncultured Rikenellaceae bacterium | reverse complement strand
GAATGGCGGTTTCCAATCACCGGACAGGTGGTGTAACCTGCTCCGGAATACTCATTTTTGCCATTTGTAACTACACTCATGAATAAAGCCTAAAATTCCCCCTATACAACGTAATGCCGAGTATGACAAACCAAAAAGTTTTAGCTGAAGATTTGGGAACACGAACGTGTAAAAAGTTAATCAGAAGGGTTAGTTACTAAGGACAAATACTATAGCGATTTTTCGCCTTAGGGCGTCAATTATTTATACATACACATTGTAGTTAAATTATTATTTTTCAAAAGCTAGTATTTCGACATAAATAATATAATTATTCACTTGTTCATCTTTGTTCTTTAAGGTAAACTCAACAAAGTAGTTTTTTGTTAATTTTATTAGGAATGACATTTTCCACGGCCTAAACCCTTAATAATAAAGGAGGGACTTCCCATCGACCGGAGACAAGAAATTCTTGCAGTAGCAGCCAAATTATTTAGAGAAAAGGGATATACTGCTACCAGTTTGGATGATATCACTACAGAAATTGGCATTACCAAACCTGCCATTTATTACTATTTTAACGCTAAAGAAGATCTTCTAGTGGAGATCTGTTTTACCCATATTAACAACCTCAATAATGGCGTTCAAGCCATTATAAACTCAGATCTTAGTATCGAGGAGAAGGTTGTTCAATTGTTTGCAAATAGTGCTATGCAGTATCATAACAACCGTGATATTGCCGAAGCGTTTTTGCGGGAAGCCGCCCACCTATCGCTCGAAAAGCGTAAAGAGCTTAGCTCTTTGCTAAGAAGAATAGATTCTACTATTAGAGAATATGTCGATATGGGGATAACTGAAGGAATATTTCGGCCAATAAACAGCAAGCATGTTGTGCACGGGATTAATGGAATGGTCAGCTGGTTAGGCAACTGGTACGACCCCGCAGGGAACGATGATATTCATCTTATTGTGGACGCCTACATTGATTTTATTAGGCATGGATTGCTATCCTGCAATTGATCTCTATCAGTATTTTACGATTATCATAGCTAAGGCCACCTTCTTCGTTTTACATATTAACTTTTTCAACCTCCTCTTATTTCTTTTGGATATCCTACCAAAATTCCGCGACTTTTTAAGATATTTGTTGATAATTCCGATATCTGGTACAGGTTATGTTTGAGATCAAGTGTACTACTTATAATGAAATCCGCGAATGTAACAGCTTAGAATACCTTTTCAACGGTTTATCTTAGAGAATTAATTGGACTTATCATTGACCGGACATAATGTATTACCTATGGAACTAAGCCATTTTCACTCCATCTAGATTTATGATCTGCCCGGTAATGTTAGTTTGAGGCTGCAGAACTCAGAAAAATGACTGCTCCTTTAAGATCGTCTTCTCCGCCAAAACTTCCTAACGGGATTCTAGACAAATATTTTTCCGCTTATATTTTTTTCTATCATGAATTAGCACATATGGGCAGGGAATAAACCAGGCGCAATGGAATTTACGTACACTCCGTAGCGTACCATTTAAATTTAACAGCAAGGTCTTTTGTTAATAACCGCTGACAACAATATTGCATATATCCTGAATTCCCGCTGACGCCTAACGAGTCAGCGGGGAATCCAGGTATCAAGCGAAAGCCCGGCGAAATGATGGAGGTCGATTGGGCTGGGAAAACGCCCGCGGTTTATGATAGAATCACCGGTGAACCGACAACCGCTTACGTTTTTGTAGCCGTTTTACCCTGTAGCCTGTATGCCTATGTGGAGGCCTTTCCCAGTATGGAAAGTGCCAACTGGATTACCGGACACATTAATGCGTTTCAGTATTTTGGCGGGGTCACCCGGATTCTGGTCCCTGACAATCTGTAATGTAAATCTTTTCATTACAGATTATCACAGGTGGTCCTGATGGGAACCCCGCCAAAGAACTCATACATATGGATATGGCACCTGAGCCGGGTATCTTGCTTTTCTTCAAGGGTCGGTTCAACATAAGCGTACTGACTGTAGGGCAGACAGGCAACAAATAAATGTGCCTTAGAAATTTCCTCGGTATCCTTGTTGATGATCTGCATTCCCTGGCCACTCCAATCTACCTCGCAAGCTTGGTCGGGTTTATGCTCCAAATGATTCGATAAGCTGCAGGCTGTCATGTATTTTGAATAATCTTCGCAGAACTTCGTATAACCTACAGGGATGCCGCCTTCCTTGTTGCAGTCATCTTTGTATTCCTGCCACAGTAGTTTGAGGGTGACTCCTATTTTCTTGAGTTCATTATGCACATGGTCATAATCAGGCGATTTAAACATTGATTCCACTGCAAATTTGTCGGGATAGAACAAGCGGTAAACTTCGTCATCAGGTTTGTCCCTGATGTCATCGAAAGAGATCAGCTTTTCCGCAGCAATGTGAAGAACATCGCTTACAGATGCTTTCGAAATATGCCGCGTCCTGGCGATGTTATTTTGCGACAGGCCCGCCGCCTTAAGCTCCATTATGAGCTTAACATTGATTTTATTGGCCATAGTGGCCTCCCTTCTGATAATTTGATAGTCATAACGACTTCAAACGTAATTTTAACGCTCAGAAGGATGGTTCTATAGCCTGAATTAACGGTTTCATTCTGTGAATCTATTTGAAATTGCTTGTAGTTTTTTTCCGTGAACCAACGGTTTCAAGAAGCGTACAGGTGTACCCTGTAGCGTGAAATATTCAGAATATAGACAAACTGCTATAAAGCAATTAAGATTCTATTCTTTGAATACTGGCATTTGTTTCCTCTTGTTTTAATATCTTGCGCATAATCTTGCCAGTTCCGCTCTTGGGAAGAGCTTCTCTAAACTCAACAATTCTAGGGTATTTATAAACCGCCATCTGGTCTCTGGCCCAATTAATAATTTCTTGCTCGGTTATTTTACCGACCCAGTTAGGTTTTAGAATCACGAATGCCTTAACATCCTCCCCTCGATACTCATGAGGTATACCTATTACGCAGCATTCAGCTATGGCTGGATGATCATACAGATACTTTTCGACCTCAACCGGATATACACTGTAACCGGAAGCTTTTATCATTTCCTTAACTCTACCACGAATATATATATATCCTTGATCGTCCATCATTACAATATCTCCAGTTTTAAGCCAACCATCTCCGGGAAAAATATTAGCCGTTTCCACATCATCATTCCAATATCCTATTGCGTTGGAAGGCGATTGTATCCATAACTCTCCTTCCTCTCCCAAATCAACATCTTTCAATTCATCGCTCAGGTCAGCTATACGAATCTCGTTTCCTACTAGAGGAATTCCAATACTGCCGATAACGTTCTTGGTCGGGGGATTGCAAATCGCGGCACCAATGGTTTCACTCATTCCAAAGGCTTCCACCAAATCACATCCGGTCTTCTCTTTATAAAGATTCAGAACATGTAAAGGCACTGGCGCTCCTCCCGATGCTAGAGACTGGAGGGATGAGAGATCGTATTCATTAACTTTGGGATAGTTAATAACCGCAATATTCATGGTCGAAACGGCGTTCCAGACCGTGCATCGATATTTCTCTATTGCCATAAGCACTGTTTCCATATCAAAGCGGCAAATGAGGATATTTGTAGCTCCTAAATAAATGGGTGCGTTCATGCTGCTGTTCATTGCAGAAACATGGAACAATGGCAACACGGTAAGGTAGATGTCATTAGTGCTGCTAGTGGGAACTATGGTTGCAGTTGATAGGGCGCTGTACAAAGCGTTATAGTGAGTGAGCATAGCACCTTTAGGATTTCCGGTAGTACCTGAGGTATATTGAATAAGTGCCAGATCCTGCTTTATGTCCAGTACTTCTATGGCGCTTATCGGCTCACTGTCCATTATTTCATTCCAATATACAACGTCCTGATATCTATCGGTTTTAATCCAGAGATCAGAAGGAACAGGTAATGTCGGCTCATCGGGCAGATATTCGGATAATGAGGTTACAATAATTTGATCAAGGGACACCTTGTTTCTAATTGCCTGCAGTACGGAAAAAAGAATATCCTCTATTATCACCGTCTTAGCTCCGCTATCATTCAGCATATATACCAGTTCTTCCCCCTTGTTCATCGGATTTCCTGGCACTACTACAAGTCCCAGGGCAGCCGCCGCATAATAACTTATTATGTATTGAGGACTGTTTTCCAGACATAAATAGATGCGGTCCCCTTTGGTGAGACCTAATGACCTTAACCCTCCAGCGAACCGATAAACCATCTTATCCAATTCTTTATAAGTTATAACTTTTCCATAGAAAATTACGGCTGGTTTTTGAGGAAAATGGACAGCATGGTGATGCAAATGCCACAACAAAGGTTCTCTTCCAACTTCCAAGATACGAGGCCAATAAGGAGGCCACGAGTTATCCCAAATTCTTTCCATAGGTTTCACTTTCATTATTAATACCTCCTCTTTTCACAGCATTTCAATTTGCTAACGAACATCACGTCTCTTGGTTATTACATCTATCTGCAATTATGAATGACGGAAGGATGTCTTCCCCTAAGACTAAGACAGCAGGTGCCTTGCACAGTGCTACTCCCTAGCAATGTTTGATTTTCTCTGCGTTTAACAAATTAACTTTTTTAACCTCCCTTTATAGTAATAACGCCATTCTTGCTTCTCTTTCTTTTTTAGCTATCCGTGATTAATTTTGGAAAACATCTGTCTAGCTAAGCAGCACTCCAGATACGATCAGTTTTTGCATATGGGCTACACCTTCGACCTGCGGCCCCATGATGGCGTCCCGGTAAAGCCGGGTAACCTTATAGTCATTCATCAAGCCATAGGATCCGTGGACATCTATAGCGATCCGGGAAGCTTCAACACCTGTCTCACCTATATATGTCTTGCACAGTGCAGCATCTTTTGCAAATACTGCCGGGTTCTTTATATTGTTGGCCAAGTATCCCAGACGATAGGTCAGCCAACGTGCACTTTCCAACATAATAGCCAAGTCGGCAATTTTTAACTGGATGGCTTGAAATTTCGCTATGGGCTCACCGCGATGAGTTTTCTCCTTGGCATATTTCACTGCCTCCTCATAACACGCGAGGATTTGTCCCAGACCTCCTCCGCACATTCCAATCTTACCGAAAGAGATGCCAAACTGTAGTATCGGGTAGCCATTGCCGGCTTTACCCAGTACGTTCTTTGCCGGTACTTTGACATCTTTAAAATATACGTCGAGCAGTTGTCCTCCATGACCGCCAATTTTGTCCCATGGTTCTGATAAAGAATACCCCTCACAGAATTTATCAACTATGAAACCAGTCGGTTTTCCGCTCTCGGCTTCCAGTGCAAATACAATTATGGGACCGGGGAAATTAGCATTTGATATAAAACGTTTGGTACCATTGATTATATAGCTGTCACCGCATTTTACCGCCGTCGTAGTAAGTTGTTTGGGATCAGAACCGGTGCCTGGTTCGGTGAAGGCGAAGGATGCCAGCAACTCGCCTTTACAGCATTTTGGCATGTATTCCATTTTCTGCTCCTCGGTCCCAAACTTGTCGATAGCACCTAGGCCCAAGCAGTTAACGGAAATGAGCGTTTGTGGGGCGGTAGATATCCGCGACAACTGCTCCAAAGCCAGCACGTAAGCGAGATATCCTGCTCCTGCCCCCCCGTACTTGGGATCATAAGGAAGCCCAAAAAGATCCAACTCCGCCATGTCCTTTATAATATCCTCGGGAATCTGTTTTTCTCGGTCAATCTTGTCCGCAATAGGCTCTAAGTTCTTCTCTGCAAATTCCCTGACCATTTTTTGGATTAGTGCCTCTTCCTTGCTTAGTGAAAAATCCATCTTATTTACCTCTCTTTCGGTTAGTTTAGTTAAATATCTATCAGCATTATTTCCTTACCTCGCTTTATCATATGAGGATTCACCTCAATCACATTGTTGCTGAATAACTCGTTCGATCACCTGAGTTTTTCGGAAAAATCGGTTAGGTTACTTCTGCTGTTCCAATTCCTCTGCCGCAACTACATCCACTCATAGTATCATGTTTTAATAGGTAAAAATTTCAGCTGGTGCCTCGATTGCGGAATCATCTCCATACTGAACAATCTCCCCCACTCTCCAAACGTTGGGTAATACATTACCAACATAGAACTTCATGGAGAGAACCTTACCATAGTAGAAGTTATATTCATAATGTTCTGGTCCCAGTTGTTCCATCCGATTCTTCGCTATCAGAGCTTGATCCATAAGGCAATAGGCGCCGTATAGCTGACCGGTAATAGTCAGTAAGCGCGTTGCATAGGTTGTCAGCATACCGATTTTACCTTCTTTTATATAAGCAAATATGCAAGCCTGCACCTCTCGGTAGGCTTTAAGCGCCCGTGAAAGATTTACAAATTCTTTATCAAAGCTGGCCTTATTCTGGTTAGTGGTTATGAAGTCTTCAATTTCTTTCAGTAAGTCTGCAAATAGAGTACCTTTTTTCATACTCCATTTGCGTCCGACCAAGTCCTGAGCCTGAATGTAATTAGTTCCTTCATAAAGCGAATAAATCTTACAATCTCGTGCAGCTTTGGCAGGAACATAATCTTCTGTATATCCATACCCGCCATGGACTTGAATAGACTCTGCTATCAAAGTCCATGCCTCATCACTAGGATATGCTTTGCAAACCGGCGTAAGGCACTCAATCCTTTCATTTGCTATTCTTCTTTTTTCAGGATTGGGATCATTATGAGCGACGTCTATATAATAATAACACTTGGCCATCATTGCTCGGATTGCTTCAAGGGTGGCTTTGTTAACCAGGAGCATTCTCTTGATATCCTCGTGATTAATTATCTGAGTACGGCCGGCTTTGGGATTAGTCATTAATCTACCCTGAATCCGCTCCCTGGCATAGTTGACTGCATTCCAGTAGGCATTGGCTGCTGTTCCCAAAGAAATAACCGCTACATCCTGACGGGCTTCGTTCATCATTTGGAACATCTGATCCATTCCTTCGCCAACACCGGTTTCGTCTGGAGGATTGCCCAGCAGCCAACCACGACAGTTGTTATCATCGCCAAATGAAAGCGATACGGTAGCATTTCCATGATGACCCATCTTATGTTCTACCCCAGTAGAATGAACATCGTTGTCCCCAAGGCTACCGTCTTCATTGACCCAGTATTTGGGTACGACAAAAAGCGATATGCCCTTGGTTCCTTTGGCCGCTCCTTCAATTCTGGCCAAATAGAGATGGATAATATTTTCTGCATGTTGTCCATCTCCAGAAGAAATAAATATCTTGGACCCCTTTATTTTAAAAATCCGGGGGTCATCGGTAGGAAATGCTTTGGAGAGAATATCACCTACGTCAGAACCTGCAGTAGGTTCGGTAAGTGCCATAGTTCCACTCCATTCTCCGCTGAACATTTTGGATAAAAACATATCCTTCAAGCTTTTATCGCCAAAGGTCTTAATCAGGTTGGCAGCACCTGTGGTCAGCCCGACATATCCAGGGAAGGAGGGGCTGGCACCCACCATTAATTCAGTAATAAAGCAGTATAGAATCTGGGGAATGGTTCCATCTTCGTCCGAAATATTGCTAGTTCCCCAGCCGTTTTCTTGGATATACCTGAATACTTTGGGATAGGTAGGAGGAATGATTACTTTCCCGTCTTCAAAGCGTACTGGATTGTTTTCACCATCTTCATCGGTAGGAAATATTACTTCGGCTGCTATTTTATAGAACTGATCGATAAACATATCAATGTCCTCTTTGGCGTAGTATCCATCATATTTTGGATACGCGAAAATTTCTTCGACCGGTAACCATTCTTTGAGAATGAACTTAATGTCCCGCGTATTATACGCAAAATTCGATGCCATATTTTCAACACTCCCTTGTTTTTTCAATCATCTATCTGGGATGAAGGTTTTTGGGGTGCAAAGTGCTCGAACGGTTTTGACTACTAACCTCCTTCCCGTGCTGCCTGACCTCCCAGCCTTTGAACACCGTTTGGAATTCTAGAAAACGTATATCCAGCCACCTTACAACCCGATTGTGTATTGCTGTTAATTGCTCCTGCAATCGTTCTCGTTCATCTACCGCCTCCCGCAGTTCCCGATACAGGTCATCGGGTATGTATACTTCCCGATAACGCCCGTCTTTCGCCAGCATAGCTATGGTTTTGGCGATCGCTTCTGCTAGGATTATTATCATCCAGTTCCCTCGTTCGTTTGACATGGAATGGATTTACTATGGACAGATTGTGGCCTTGGCGTTTAAGGTGATACAAACCAGTAATGTCCAGTAGGTTGTTTCCCATGACATCCTATAGACGCTTCATTTTACTTAACAGTAAGTAAAATGAAGCGTCTTGTCAACCCTTTTTTATAAGTCCTCAGTACTCAGGTAAATATATCCATCAGTACGGATATACTGAAGTGCCTTCTCATTATGAAAGTAGTTATTATAAATGATGTGGCAGCGTAGAATTTAATAGGAAAAATGAGTTGAATCATGACAAGAAACCTTGGTAGAAATATCAAAGGTATGTTCTTAAGTATTACCGTGCAATTCATGGTCAACACTGTCAAACCTTCCTTGGGTCTTAACGTTTTACATCAGTGACCAGAATAGATTGCCCCCTCTCTATAGTTCTTTTCCCCCAAATATCTGATTCTTCCTCACTAATCTTAGGCTTGTAGATATTTGCTATCCATCTCAACCGTAACTTTGTCATTGATCGTCAACATTCGAGAAATACCATAAATCTTGTTAAGTTCATAATCAAAGAAATATCGGCAGGTGTATATTTTCCCCATATAAAAATCCTGATCATATCCCTGCCCGTTATTGGTTTGGAGTTCCTTTTGAGCTACTATCGCCTGTGTCAACCATTGCCAGGCAATTGATATATAACAGAACATCTCCAAATATAAAACTGAATCAGCTAGATACTCTTCTATTCTGCCCTCAACAGATAATCCGAGCAAGCACCTGGTTACAAGGGCCAACTCACTCATGGCTTCCAAGAGCTCTGCTGCCATGTTTTGGAGATTTTTAAATTTCTGTGCTTCTTTGGTTATTGCCGAGACTTCTTCAATAAAAAGCTCTAGAGCTTTGCCTTTTTTCATGGTGATCTTCTTGCCCAGCAAATCCTGACCTTGTATGCCGGTTGTACCTTCATGAATTGCATCAATTCGCACATCACGGAAATATTGTTCCACAGGAAAATCCTGGCAGTAGCCATATCCCCCCAGGCATTGTATAGCTGCACTGGTTGCCAGTATCCCTGCTTCAGACGGATAAGTCTTAACAACAGGAACCAGTAGCTCAACCAGCATATAGTATTTTTCCCGCTCCTCTTCTCCTAAACTTACTTTTGCCAAGTCAAGATATTTGGCAACCTGCAGACATATCGATAATCCACCTTCAGCAATTGCTTTCTGCATGAGCAGCATACGTTTAATATCGGCATGTTCGATTATCGGAATCATAGGTGATTTCGGATCTTTTTCCATAGGCTTACGGCCCTGGCGTCTTTGGCTAACGTATTCTAATGCAGTATAATAGGCTGCAGTAGTCTTTCCGACAGCTCCAATACCCACATTTATACGCTCTTCATTCATCATATGAAACATATAAACCAGTCCCTTCCCCGGCTCACCAATTAGATATCCCCTGCAGTCATTATTCTCTCCCATTGTCAACTGGCCAATGGGACTTCCTTTATAACCCAATTTATGTTCGATTCCATCGCACGAAATATCGTTGTATTCAAGTTCACCATCATCCTCTAACCTAAACTTGGGAACTACAAACAAGGAAATCCCCTTAACCCCTCTGGGAGCTCCTTTAATCCGGGCTAACATCATGTGAACCGTATTCTCACAGGCACTGGTATCTGCCGCTGATATAAATATCTTTTTGCCTTTAATTAGATAGTATCCCTGGTCTGTCTCTTCGGCACTTGATGCCAGATCCCCTAGAGAACTACCTACATCAGGTTCAGTCAAGGCCATGGTACCCTGCCATTCAGCGGAACATAATTTATCTAGATATTTCTCTTTTATCTTTTCTGAGGCAAACGTTTTCACAATGTTGGCTGCACCTGCAGTTAGCATTTGGTAAGCACTCAAGGAATAATTTGATGCGGTAAATAAGAAACCGTAAACAAACTTGATGATATTAGGTATTTGCTGCCCCCCTGATTCATAATCCCAATCAGCGTTGATCCAACCTCCCTGACCAATTTCGTCTAGAAAGTCCCTAACTGCAGGATGCACCTTAGCCTGACCGTCTTCGTAACGAGGCGGGTTATGATCCATATCCTGTAATACCGGGTAACATAAATCACTGCCGATTTTCTCTGCTGTGTCAATAATCATGTTAAAGGTTTCCATGCTGTGATCTCTGTAATATTCGTATTTTGTCAACGATTCAACCTCAAATACTTGTTCTAAAAGAAACCTAATGTCTTGCCTGTTTGCAAAACGATTCACCAATTTGAGCACATCCTTTCAATATAACTACATTCCTATATCAAAGCTGAAGTTACCCGCTCCCGACCAAGGGCTGCAGGCATAACCGTTTTTCCCCACAAACATAGCGCATGCTTGTTGTGCGTGGTCCACTTCGCCGCCCATATAAGTCGAATATTACAGTTGCTCCCTACCCACATTGCTCTGCTTGCTGGCTGTACCATTTTAACTTGGCATCTTCCATTTATGTATCTGGCTTACGGTTGATTTACTTGCTCATAGTATCCCAAGCAATATTTCCTCTGGCAAACATTAATCATATCCGATGTTAAGATTTAGATCACATATATAGCACAGTATCTAAGATGAAAAAAAATAACTCTTTTAAACCCTTTCCCATAACGTGGCATTTGCATTACCAAAGCCGCCGCAAAGAGCAGCCAGGCCATATTTTGCATCGAACTTATCCGTTTTCATAATGTTATTTAGAGTTACTACCAATCTTGTTCCTGATTCACCCAGAGGATGTCCTAATGCTAAAGCGCCTCCCCAGATGTTGACCCTCGCAAATGGTGCATTTTTCTCGATTCCCAGTTCTCTCACACAGACCAGGGTCTGGCTGGCAAAAGCTTCATTCAATTCAATTACACCTACATCATCTAAACTGATACCAGTTCTATTTATCACTTTATTGACTGCAGGAATCGGTCCAACTCCCATAATAGTCGGATCATTTCCGGCCATTGCCCCTGCTTTGTATTTGATTGTATACTCACAGCCTAATTCATCCGCTTTTTCACGGCTCATGAGTAATAATGCACAGGCTCCTGCAGTTAATGGTGATGAAAGAGCAGCAGTAATAACGCCATTTTCTTTAAAGGGAGACTTCATTGCAGCCATTGATTCTATAGTTATATCCTCTCTTATCCATTGATCTGTTTTAACCATAAACTTATTCCCATCATCATCTTCGCCCTCAATAGGAATAATTTCATAATCAAATTTACCTGCATCTCTAGCCGCTGCAGCTTTCTTATTACTCCAATAAGCTACCGATTGCATATCTTCAGGCTTTACCTTCCACATTTCTGCAACTTTCTCAGCAGTTGCACCCATCAGTATATCCTCTAAACTTCCGTATCTGCTGACAACTCGGGGAGGAAATTCTGCTCCCATTCCCATAGGAACATGCAACATATCTTCAACTCCTGCGGCAATATATATATCACCTTCACCACACATAATTGCTCTAGCAGCGTGTTCTATAGCAGACATACCAGAAGGACATTGCTGACAGATGGTATTAGCTGCGACAGTATCTGGGTAGCCTCCTGCCAGCCAAGCAAGCCGCCCCACATCAAAGGTCTGACCGGTTTGATTGGCGCACCCACAAAATACCGCTTCAACATCTTCAGGTTTAACTTGCTGGTTGCGAGCAAATAATCCGTCGTATACTGCGGTAACAACTTCATCAATTCGCACATTGCGAAACCATCCTTTTTTAGCATGAGCTCTAACATTTGCTGACCTTACTCCATCGACTATTACGCATTCTTTCATAATTTTCTCACTGCCTTTCATATTTTATTTCACCGTTACTTACATTTAGCGCAAATCCCGGTTGAATAAGCTTTACTGCCTTTACAGCTTAAATTTCTTAATGGCTTGCCCACTTTTAACCAAAGGAGTTTTAACTGCCATTTTAGTTGTATACAGCACAACTTCCTGAAAATTTTCCTTTTAATTCAATAAATCATACTTTTTCTACCTCCTTTCATGTTGTTTGATCATCTTGTCATGGTGTTTCAGAGCTTTCATGCTAATAAATAATCTCTGCTGTTATAACTCATTGTGCAGTCATGTCTGAATAATGCCATTATCTATCTTTGAATACAGGTTTACGCCGTTCCGTAAAGGCCTGCATTCCTTCCAGGTGATCATCCGTCTCAAAGCAAGCTCTGAAGCATTTCATTTCAAACTTTAATCCCCTATCCAAATCCATACTGTAGCCATAGTTGATCGATGCCTTGGCCAGCTTCATAATAGGTATTGATTTCGCTGCTATTTTACTAGCTAATCCTTTGGCTTCATTCATCAGCTCGTCAGGTGCCACAACCATGTCTACTAATCCCAATTCGTATGCACGTTTGGCATCTATGATATCTCCCGTATAAATGAGCTCTTTGGCCCTGCTTATCCCGATCAAACGTGCAAGCCTCTGCGTTCCTCCTCCTCCCGGAATAATTCCCAGATTAATTTCTGGTTGGCCAAATTTAGCACTGGTAGTACTAATTCGAATATCACAGGCCATTGCGACCTCGCAGCCCCCGCCAAGTGCCAACCCATTGATTGCAGCAATCACAGGAACAGGGAACTCCTCGATTTTTCCTTGTGTGCGCTTAACCAGTTCAGTACGATCCATCACTTCTGATACTTCAAGACCTTTCATCATTTTTATGTCAGTACCCGCTGCAAAAGCCTTATCTCCTTCGCCAGTAATTATAAGTACCCTTACCCGGCTGGCTTCTATCAGCTCATTAAACAGGTTATCCAATTCCTGGAACATATCAAGATTCAAAGCATTTAGGGCTTTAGGTCTGTTTAACGTCACCATCCCTATACCCTCTTCATCAAGGCTATATTTTATGGTTTTGTATTGGTTATCCATCTACACCCTCCCTATCCTCATATAAGTCCGACAGCTTCACCATCCATAACAACAATACCGTCCTGGTTTTCACACCAAGTCCTGAAGGTTATCAAGTTTTTCCCTTCATCCCTTTCTATTACTTGAGCTATAGCCTTTATCGTATCTCCCATATAAACAGGATGAAGAAACTTGATGCTTTGGCTCAGGTATACTCCACCTGGTAATTCCCTCGCCATAACTCCGGATAGTATCCCAACCCCTATAATACCGTGGGCTATTGGTCTGGCAAACTTCGATTTAGCTGCATATTCACGATCAATATGAAGCGGATTCATATCCGCGGTAATACCCGCAAAGAGATAAACATCCGTCTCAGTAATGGTTTTCTTAAACGAAACAACATCACCTATATTCATTTCGCTCCCCCTTTCAATTTAAGATTTATCATTTATTAGTCCCTGATGACCTAATGTCAATATTTAACGCAATATTCATGCCATGTACTATTTGTTATATTTCTTATATAATCGCAATCCAAGAGCCAGTGGATGTTTCATTCTCTTTTTTCTATACATACACATTTATTAATATCTGGATCATCTTGACAAAACCCAAAGGCCTGTCTCATGATTTCATAACAATATGTAACGCTATTGGTTACATATTGTTTAAACTCTGTACGACGAAAGAAGTCAGTTAACAAAATTAGGTATCACAGCAAGATACTTAAATAGCTTTATCATTTAGGGCTGTGTGCATATGGCGCAGTAAAACGGCCCTTTTTGCGAAGCGAAACGGCCGCAATGCGAAGCTTAGCGGCAGCTCAATCTTTGTTTGAGTAGAAGCATCATTTTCCCCATAATGATGGAAGCCATCTACAGATGGCAAATACATCATAAGGAGGATAATGTATGCTTGATTACAAAGATATCATTATCAAACACTACGTTCTTGAAATGTCTGGTAGCCAGATAGCCAGACAACTGAACGCGAGTAAGTCGGGAGTCAACGACTTCCTGAGATCCTTCAAAAAATGTGAGACATTAAGTTTCCCATTACCTGAAGGTATCACCAACTACGGGATTGCTGATCTTGTCTATGGAAGTCTTCCAGGATCCGGAGGCAGAGATCTCAGCTATGAATTCCCTGATTTTCAAGAAGTAGCCAGGATGATGGACACCCGGAAGAACATGACCCTTGTATTCCTTTGGAACCGATATAAAAAGCGGTGCCTTTTCTTAAAGATCTTGTAAAAAAAAACGAACCCACAATACAAGATAAAGTAGATATTGCCATTAAATGGATAG
>CAZDXY010000094.1:0-14957 GCA_964509385.1 uncultured Rikenellaceae bacterium | reverse complement strand
AGTTCGGTAATTCCTCCTCTAACTGGTTTAATGAAAATGATATTCTTCCCCTTTTTTCGAGGTTTTCAATCCATCGACTTACATTTATGTTAAGCTGTTCTATCATATTGTTAAAAGTGATATTTTGCGAAAGGTACCGATTTTCGGCCATTTTCGCAAAAAATCTATTCAATTCTTTTTTGTGTAAAGAGTCATTGAAAGCTAACTGAAAAGCGGTATCTTATGCACAATGTAAGTAGTTATTAATCAATATGATAAGAATATTTGTCGTATTCTCACCCCGACCGATTTTGCCAGAATGCCGTTGTAAATCAACAAATTACAGCGGCATTTTTGTTTGTGGTAGAAAAAGTGATAGAAAATATTTTCGAAAAGGAGAAATCTATCCTTTTACATACAATTACTAAGGTGAGGTTCTTAACTTTGTATATCTAAGACTATGAAGAATGAATTCAGATGAAGAAGATGATATCGTGCGTCCGGAGGGACTTCCAATTTACCGGAAAGGAAAAGAGATCCTTGAGATGGTAAGTAAAATTACCGCTCTTATCCCGGAGGACAATGAATACCTTATGCATGTAAAAGCATGCATGTTAAGTGATGCTGCCCAACTGACAGTAAAAGTAGCCGGAGCTGAGGCAGCAGGGTTGTATGATCTCAAAATGGAAAATGCTTCAATAATACGTAAAGCGGCACGCGACCTGATGGTTCAGCAGCATTCACTCGATATGTTCGGGTTTGAATATGTCGAATATTATCAAATGGTTAGAGATCTTATTGAAGAATACCGGCTCTTGTTTATAGACTGGGTGGCAGGGTTTGATAAATGGGATTACATAATTGACCGGTGGGGACTTTTTAATCCTCCTGGTGTTGGTCCTTTCGATAAAGACCCTGATGATGAGATACCATTTCGAGGTTTTGAAGAGGATTCTGAAAATTGAAAGAATACTTAGCTTCTCACCCCGAGAAAAGAAAATGAGCCAAACAATCTCAAATACTGACAGCACCAATACAATTCCTGCAACAGGCAAGCAGTAATTCCATACGGTCACGGGCATTTAGTTTCCAGGAAAAACAACAATTAGTCTTGTAATTGTATTAAGGTTCAGCGAGCATTAATACTCCTTCATTCCCCTCATTTACACCTTCATCCTCTTTTCTTTTTGCATCATTAGTGTCAGTAATACTTTTGTTTCATAGAATTTATTAATAATTTAAAAATAAAAAAATGAAAACTAAAGTACTCTTAGCGTTGACGATGACGGTAATTCTATCAGTAACTGCCCTTGCGCAGGAGAAAGATAAAAGATTTGCATTTGAGATTAATGGAGGCCTATCTGTGCCAACAAAGGAATTTGTTGAAGGGATAAGAATGGGCTTTGGCTTTGAGGGCACCTTCCAATACAGATTCATGCCTCATACATCGGTTTATGGTGGATGGGGAGCGAACTGGTTAAGCACCGAATCGACTAATTCAGAAAACAATATGGATTACGAGGAAACAGGATACGTTTTAGGTCTTGACTTCAGGCACCCGATAGGTGATTCTAAGCTGTTATATTATGTAAGGGCCGGAGCTTTATATAATCATATAGAAACTGAAAATGCTGAAGGCGAAATATTAAATGACACCAAACATGGACCTGGCTTTCAGCTTGCAGGTGGCTTAGACTTTAATATAGGTAATAACTGGAGTCTTACCCCCGGAATTAAGTTCAACTACTTATCACGCGACACTGAGTATGAGGGTACGCCAACACAGATTGATTACCAATATATTGCTGTGAGAATCGGAATAGCTAAGAAGTTTTAATTCAACTGCTGTGAGAGGGTGATATTTATGCAAATAGATATTACTCTCTCATTTTTGAAATCTGAATAATAACAAAAACAATATCATGATAAGTAAAAGTAACATATTTTTAGTTGCACTAATTGTTCTTCTTGCCTCGTGTGAAAAAGAACCACATATCAATTTGGGATTTGACACTCCGATTGAAAGAAATTCAAATGGAGTGTTAATTGCACATGTTTCCAGGGATGTAAATAGTATATATTTGACAGGATATGTAAGCTTAACAGCAGGAGAAGTTCATCTCAGTTTGCTGAATTCCGGTGGATTTGAAGTATATTCAAAAACAATAATTGCACCGGTCGAACTGCAAATAAGCGAGTTGTATGAAGCAAAGCCCGGATACTGGAAGTTAAAATATACAAGTAAGGAAGGTGTTGGGGAAATTGATTTACAGATACATAACAGGTAAGCTGACAACAAATAGAGCATAATAATTTTAATTATTTTCATATGAGTTTCATGTATTTTTGTGGTCAGTATTTAACCCCTGCCACTTAATCCCGCTGAATGAAATGAAAATAAACAGGATGTTCCCAAATTCAAGGCTGTTAAAACTACTGGTATTTCTATCAGTTGGTCTTCAACTTATTATTGTTTCACAGATGTATTTCTTTAATAATGAGCTTTTTGATGAACCAGTTCAGGTAGTTATCCGTTTGTTGCGTGGAATTATTCTGACATTTATTGGTGGTGCCATTCTTGTTTACCCCTGCTTATTTCTGATTCGTTATCTAAATCAAAGGATCCCATGGAAAAGGAATGCACTTAAACGGTTTTTCATTCAATTTCCATTAGGGATTCTGGGAGGTTTGATGGTTACTCCAATAATACTCTTACCTGCAAGCTATTTATTTGGTTTGGAGAGTGACTTGCAGACACTGATTAATAATGCATATTATCTGGTAGTTCTCGCACTTTTTTTGATGATTATTCTTGAAGCAAGACTATACTTTGATGAAAGTGCCGGGGCGAGGCTGGCTGCCCAAAAGCTACAGCAGGAACTAATGAAGGAAGCTTCGGACAGAGCTATGTTCGAGGCTCAGATGCTTTTAGAGGAAGAGAAGAACAGATTTGCCCAGAAGCTGATTGAACAGGAGAAACAGCTGAGCCGGAACCTCGAAGTGGAAATAGAAAAAAGGGAACAAATATCGTTAGAACTTAAGGAAAGCCGTGAACAACTTCAAAGCATATTGTCGAACCTGGCAGGGGCAGCCTACCGTTGTTGGTTTGATGAGGAGTATACAATGAAGTATTTAAGTGAAAAGATCTTCGATATTTCAGGCTATCACGCTGAGGATTTTATCGATAATAGAACCCGGTCATTTGATTCAATTATTCATCCCGGGGACAGGGATCTTTGCAGAAAGAATATTATGCAAGCCTCTCTATTAAAAACCCATTACGAGTTTGAGTACCGTATAATTCATCACGATGGCAGCACGGTGTGGGTTAGCGAAAACGGGAAAGGGATATGCAATGACGAGGGAATCCTTACATTTCTGGATGGAATTATTATTGATATAACAAGAAGAAAAGAGGCTGAATTTGCAGCAGCAGAGAGTGAAAGAAATTTCAAGGAACTTATGGAACTTTTTCCCCAACCAATTTTCGAACTTGATATTGACGGTAATATATTGTTTACCAACAGATCGGGTAAGGAGTTTTTCGGGCTCGTAATGCCTGAAAACCCAGAAGAAAAAATATCTGCACTGGATTTTATGGTTAAAGAGGATGTACCGAGAGTTCAAGAGAATATTAAAAAATCAAATCAAGCGATTCTTTCAACACCAATCGAGTATACCGTAAAAAGACCCGATGGCTCACGCTGTCCTGTAATGATCTATGGTTCTCCTATAATCCGCAACGATAAAGTTGTTGGACGCAGAGGTATAATTATTGATATTTCGGAGCAGAAAAAGTATGCAGAGAGTTTGCTTAATGCAAAAAATGAACTTGAACAGATTAACAATAATTTGGAGCAAATTGTTTTAAAACGCACAAAAGAGCTAACGGAGATTAACACAGAACTCTTTAAAGTTCAGAAGGAAAACCTGCAGTCACAGTTTGAAGTGCTTAAGAGCCAGATCAATCCTCATTTCATGTTTAATAGTCTCAATGTGCTTTCAGGCCTCATAAATACGGATGTTGCCAAAGCACAGTTGTTCATCGATGAGTTTTCACAAATTTATCGGTATGTTCTCGAAACCATCGACCAGCCAGTTGTCTCTCTTAATCAAGAATTTGATTTTATGCGTTCGTACCTTTTTCTCCAGCAAATCAGGTATGGTGAATCACTTACATATTCTGTTGATATTGTAGCTGAGCAACTTCAGCTTTTAGTGCCGCCACTTTCGTTGCAAGTGTTGCTTGAAAATGCCATGAAACATAATATTGTTAATGAAGAGAAACCACTTAAAATTGAAATATACAGTGAAGGGGATTTTCTTTTTATTAAAAACCCTATTCAACCAAAAATATCGGGCACATCAACAGGGCTGGGTCTTAAAAACCTGATTAAAAGATATGCGTTAATATGCAAGCTGGAACCAATATTTAAGGTTGAGAATAATTATTACATTGCCAAAATACCATTAATTAAAGTTGAACAAGATGAACGTACTAATAATTGAAGATGAAAGATTTGCCGCTGACAAATTAGAGCAGATGCTGAAAGAAATTGACCCTTCCATAAAAATTTTAGCAAAATTGGGCTCAATTAAAGAATCAGCAAAATGGTTGTTCCAGAATTCTGCTGATTTGATCTTTCTCGATATTCAACTTTCCGATGGCATCAGTTTTAGTATTTTTGATCAAGTATCCATTAATACTCCGGTAATTTTCACAACCGCATATGATGAATATGCAATAAAAGCGTTTCAACTCAATAGCATCTCTTATTTGCTGAAACCTATTCGAAGGAATGATCTAGCTGAGAGTATTCAAAAATACCGAAGCCTCAAATCTGCATTAAGCATAGATTTCGATATGCTTTTGGCCAATATTCAGGGAAAAGAACCGGACCATAAAAAACGGTTTCTTATTCAAATTGGTGAAAAGATCAGAAAAGTTGAGGTTTCGGAAATAGCCTATTTCTATGTTCTTGAGAAAGGTGTTTACCTGCGTACTTTTCAGGGGAATAATTATCCTGTCGAATTCACACTAGATAAATTGGAAACCATTTTAAATCCACAGACATTTTTTAGAATAAACCGGAAATATATGGTAAATATGGAATCCATTGCAAATATGGTGGCCTATTCCAGGGCAAGAATTAAATTGGAACTTAAACCCAAAGCTGATGATGCAGATGATACCATTGTCAGTATTGATCGTTCGGCAGAGTTTAAAAAATGGTTGAACACTTAGATCTTAATTGATATTAAATTATGGGTTTATGATAAGGCAAACAAACAACCTGAAAGGTAAATATATTTATGCAATCCTGGTAAGCAGGCTTCTGTTATTTCTGTTATTTCAGGTAGTTGCGGCATTCTTTCTGAAGTCGTGGGAAGCTTCTGAGAAATACTGGCTGCTCACGGCCACTCTGACAAATATTGTCAGTATTGCACTCTTATATTTTCTTTTTAAACGGGAAGGGGAAAGCTACCTTAGCATTTTCAGGATTAATAAGTCAGGATTAAAAAAAGATATTTTAGTATTTATATGTATTGCCCTAATCTCAGGACCTATAGTTTTTGCCCCGGGATATTTCTTAAGTCAGTTTATTTGGAATGACCCGAATATCCCGGCTGAAATGATGTTTGGTCCTATTGAAAGCTGGTTGGTTTATGTTTTATTAATTGCCTTTCCGCTGACAATTGCTTTCGCAGAGTTAGCAACTTACTTTGCATTTATAATGCCAAGGCTAAAAAGACAGATGAAATCAAAATGGCTTGCTGTTTTACTTCCCGTTTTATTCCTCTCGATTCAGCATTGCACATTACCTTTTATTCCAAATATAGACTTCATTGTATACCGTATATTGGTATTTTTACCGTTTGCATTGCTGATTGGAATATCAATTCATTATCGCCCCTCACTTTTTCCATACTTCGCAGTTTTGCACGGAATTATGGATTTTGGAACAGCGCTTATGTTTTTATTGGAACTCAAATAAATAACTTCAGCCCCCTTCCCAAAGAGCAAATCTGCACCTCCAGCCATTGATTTACGTCCCTCATTATCGTTAAAAGCCCCTTCATCCATATTTACTTTTTCTGCTTGAGTTGTGACGTTATTTTTACTGCATGCAATTGATAATAAACTCCAATAAAAGCGGAATAAGTCTTTTCTAAGGCAATTCCCTAAAACAAAAACAGGTAAAATGAATAAGGCTTGCATAATTGTATATGAGTCGATATACAACGGAAATACAGAGAAATTGGCCAAGGCAATGGCAAAGACATTAGGCTGCCATCTCATTAAGCCGCAAGAGGCTCTTGAAACTGATTTAAGCCGGTACAAAGTAATTGGAATTGGTTCTGGAATTTACTTCGGAAGCCATCATCCTGCTATTATTGAAGTTGTGAAAAAGTTTGATAGATCAGATCAGGAGGTATTTATATTCTCCAGTCGCGGCGCTCCGTTACTGGGGAAATACCATGAACCCATAAAAAAGCTATTAGTTCAAAAAGAGAAGAAAATTGCAGGAGAATTTTCAGTAAGGGGCTATGATGAGACCGGACCCTGGGTAATTATTGGCGGTGGAAATATTGGTAAACCGGATGAAAAAGATCTGAAAAAAGCAGCTAAATTTTTAAGAAAATGTTTACCTCAGTATTGTATGCCTGACTATTATGAGCTAGTTAAAGAAAAGTTGCCAGTAAAGGAAGGTTTTGTAAATACTTATGAGTTGAGAGTAAATGATACTATGGTAGCTTTGAATGGCGACTTTGTTACTATTAATCAAACAGCCTGTATAGGATGTGGAAAATGCGTAGCGGTTTGTCCCTTGGGCGTAATTGACCTTATTGATAAAAAAGCAACCCCCCGGTATGAGCTGGATTGCACCCTGTGCAGATTATGCGAAATAAACTGCAGAGAAAGAGCTATCAGTTTACATTATTCATGCATTGATGCAATAAAGGTTGCAGTAAGGCATAGTAAAAGAAATTCACTTTAAATTAATTATGAAGATGAAGAATATTATCATCTGTTTGATCGTAGTGATGTCTGAAGGGATCAGTTTTGCACAAACCAATTTGAGACTTGAGATAACCGGAGTTAAAATAGAGGGTGGGAAACTCTATGTTTCACTTTTTAATAGTGAACGTTCATTTGAACAAAGGAAGGTTTATCTCACATTCGTTTCAAATCCTGATTCTGTAAATATAAAATTACCCCTGAATCTGCCGGCAGGCGAATACTTATTTTCAGTATATCAGGATAGTAACAATAACGGAGAACTTGACACCAACTTCCTTGGAATTCCCCGGGAGCCGTTTGGATTCAGTAATTACGATGGAAAAAGTATTCCCGGAAGCTTTAAAAAACATAAAGTTCTGGTAATGGAGACGACAAAGAAGATATCTGTCAACTTGTATAAAATATAATTCCAAAATAATTTCTATAAATGGAAAAATGGAAAAAATGGATAATAAATCATTAAAACCTCTGGCCATTACCTTCTTTGCAAGTGGTGTATGGGATACTGTTGCTGCCATTCTTTATTTTTTCGTAATCGGCTCCGGCCGAATCATTGACAATCCAACGATAGATCCATTTTTCGCTGTTTTCCTGGGATCATTTTTTATCTGTTTTGCCTACCTGCAGTTTTTATCGGCCTTCAATATTAAACGCTATGCTTTTAATGTTGGCTGTCTGATAATAGGCAGGTCTTTCTATGTTATTCAGCTCTATGCATACATGATATTTGCAAAAGATTTTCCATCAACATTTTGGTTTACGGGAATAATTGACAGCCTTTTTACCATTCTGTATCTGGTTTTTGCTTTACGGGGTGGACTGAGGATGCGGGAGTTGTTTCTTCCCCAAAAAATAAATACGATAAAATGAAAAGGGAAGAAGTACAAGTACTGAAACAACTCAAACTTAACATATCTATTTCGCCAAAAGACTTTAAAGATTATTATTGGTCTAAGGAAGAACTTGTTAAGTTTTGCAGAACCATTGGTTTAAATGCCACTGGCTGTAAAATCGAAATTGCCGGTAGAATTGAATTGTTTCTGGCTACCAGGAAAGTTGTGCGTACTGCACTAAAACCAAGATCAATATCAAGGTTTGATTGGAAAAACTCCGAATTGAATTTCGACACAAAACTTACCGATAATTATAAAAATACGGAGAATGTAAAAGCCTTTATGACTTCACATATTGGTCCGCATTTTAGGTTTAATACCCAATTTATGATATGGGCTAAAGTACACACTGGTGAAAGTTTGAGAGAGGCAATTGAAGAATGGAACCACATATATATTCGCAAGAAAAACAAGGAATATCAATCAGAGATTGCTCCCCAATTTGAATACAACATGTATATCCGGGACTTTCTGGCAGATAATTTGGGCATGGCAACTAAAGATGCCATTAAATACTGGAAATTAAAACGTGCTCGACGAGGAAATAAAAAGTATTCCAAACAAGATTTGAGTTTATTTTAACTAAAAGGTGAAATGAAAAAATATAAAACAAAAATGGGGAACACTGTTTACCGGTTACTAAGTGGACGAAGCAATTCTTATCTCATCACAGCCCCAGAGTATAATATTTTGGTCGATACAGGAGTCTCTTCATCATACAAGAAGCTTTTATCCAGCATGAACTCCTTAGAACTCAATAATAACGGAATTGATTTTTTAATACTGACCCACACACATTATGACCATTGTCAGAGTGCCGCGATCATAAAACAAGATCAACAATGTAAAATTATTTTTAGTGAGAATGATTATATCTTTGTTAAGCAAGGATATACTCCTTTGCCTGAAGGAACAAATCCCATTTCAAAAATTATTTCTGCTTTAGGCAACAAAATTTTATGGAAGAGATGCTGTTACAAGCCTTTTGTGGGTGACGTTTTAATTAAAGACTACTATGATTTTGAGAATTTAGATTCAATTATCAGGATAATCAAAACTGAAGGCCATTCCGCAGGTTCAATAAGTATAATCGTTGATAATGAAATAGCAATTGTAGGCGATGCCATGTTTGGAGTGTATAAAAATTCAGTTTTCCCACCCTTTGCTGACAATCCAAAAGAACTTATTAAAAGCTGGACAATCCTGCTGAATACAGGTTGTGAAATATTTCTCCCAGGACATGGCGACAAAATATTACGAGGTCTCTTAATGAAGGATTTTGAAAAATACTCAAATATTCAAGCTATAAAATGAAGCCATTATATATTCAATCAAACATTAGAAAGAGAGGTGATACTATGCTTATAATTCTTACAATCTTATTAACCTGTTTAATCATTATTACAGGTGTGCTATTTATGATGAGCCCCGGAAAACCAGAAACCTTCCTGGACAAAAAAGGAAATCATTTGTCAGGCAGCATTTCTGAGAAAGTCTACATTAATATAAATGGCGTGGAACAGGGTATGTTTATCAAAAGCAAAGATTCAACGAAACCTGTCCTGCTTTTCCTTCATGGTGGAATGCCTTTTTATTTTCTTACAAAGAAGTATCCAGCGGCTCTTGAGGACTATTTTACCGTGGTGTGGTGGGAACAGCGCGGTTCCGGAATGTCATACAGCGCCAATATTCAGCCTGAGTCGATAACACTTGAGCAGTTGATATCCGACACAAGGGAGGTGACCAATTACCTTCGGGTACGGTTCGGACAGGAAAAGATTTATCTCATGGGCCATTCGGGCGGAACCTTTATTGGTATTCATGCGGCCTCACAAATGCCTGAACTGTATTATGCATACATCGGAGTGGCCCAGATGTCGCAGCAGCTTGAATCTGAAAAACTGGCATACGAGTATATGATTGCAAAATACAAGGAGAAAGGAAACCGGAAGATGGTCAGTAAGCTTGAATCAGCACCAGTATCCTTGACAGATGGTACACCACGATCATATCTTTCTTTACGCGATAAGGCAATGCACAGCCTTGGCATAGGCACAACCCGCGACATGAATTCCGTAATTACAGGTGTTTTTTTGCCGTCACTTACCTGCCGGGAGTACACTTTTATGGAAAAGGTCAATATGTGGCACGGCAAATCACGCTCTGGTGTCAGCTGGCTCTGGGAGACAATTCTTGCCACGGATTTGACCAGGCAGGTGCAGGAGCTTGAAATCCCGGTTTATTTTTTTCATGGTATTTATGATTACACCGTATCATACGTCCTGGCCAGGGACTATTTCGATAATCTAAAGGCGCCTCTGAAAGGCTTTTATACTTTTAAGCACTCAGCCCATAGTCCTGTTTTTGAAGAACCGGGAATAGCCATTCAGATAATAAAAAACGACATCCTAAAAGGAATGAACAACCTTGCTGAAATGAATTGATTATTTAATAATTCAAACTTTTATCACTTTGCTTAGCATTGCATAAGAAAAACGCTCAAATGATATAACCTATGAAAAAAATTACTGTTTTCGGCTGGATACTACGCTTTTTTGCTCTACTCATTTTATTTTATGTATGCTACCTGGGAGGAGCACAGGCAGTGGGCGGTAAGCTCCCTGACATTACACCGGAACCCGGTTTGGTACCAGTCGGTACAGCATTGCTGCTGGTTGGTATTGCTAATACATTAATTGTGGCCGGACTTGTTTTAAGTTCACGCTGGGGAGGGTGGTGCCTCGTACTTTTATTGGCCCTGTCTTATTATGGGGCAGTAACTTTTGTAATGCAGATCGAAACATGGTATTTCTTAAGTGATATAACAGTAAATGAAGATTTAATGCCTTATCTTTTCATAATGGGATTACCGATAGCATTTTTATTTGTGCCATTAGCTGTCTGGATCTTAGGTAAAGGACGGAAACTGAACAGTACATTTTCTTTCAATACATCCGCAATACCGTTCGGTCAATGGATATGGAAATTGGGTTTAATTGCTGTAGTATATGTTACCTTATACTGGTTGGCTGGCTATTTTATTGCCTGGCAAAATGGAGAACTCAGGGCGTTTTACGGCAGTCCCGGAGAAATTACACCATTCTGGGAGCATACCACAAACACGATCAGAACAGATCCGGGCTTGTTCCCTTTCCAGGTAGTGCGCTCAATGATCTGGACACTTTGTGCACTTCCGGTAATTTTCGGATCGAGGCTTAATGCCTGGCGGACTGCCTTACTAGTTGCTTTGTTCTTCAGCATCCCCCAGAATTTAGGTCATATAATGGAGAACGCACTGATTCCTCTTGCCAGTGTACGCATGAGCCATTTTATAGAAACAGCATCCTCCACTTTTATTTTTGGACTGGTTGTGGTCTGGTTATTGCATCGCAAGCATGAATCATTTCTGGACTTATTTGAGATGAACCAGTCATAGAAATGAATATAAATTCAATGATAATCTGGGTTGAAGAAGCACTTCTGAAGCCTTACTTTTAACAACCAGCACCTCAAATTGCGCTTTCATCGCCTTTTGATTTTTAAACAGGGGAGGTGAACCTAATTTTGTTAGCATAATCAATAATTGGAAAAATGAAAACTCTTCACTTTGTCAAAACAGCTAATTCGAGCCAGATTAAATCAGGCAACTATCAAATTCCTGTACGCTCAATCATACCGTTCCTGCTAATTTCTTTCGGTCTGGCCTGGGGTATACTGGCTCTGTTTATTTTTTTGCCCGAGGAGATGACCGAAATATTTGGGGAATTAACCGGCCAGCATCCGCTCTTTTACCTTGCAGTGTATGCCCCTGCAATAGCCGCCTTTGTGATAGTATTTCATAAAACCGGAGTCCGGGGCTTAAAAGGTTTTCTCTCACGGTTTCTGATCTGGCGCACCTCACTTTTATGGTATGCGTTTTTATTTCTGGGGATACCGTTAATTTTTGTCACCGGATCTTTGATCAAGGGGAATCTGTTTGATGATCCATTCCCTTTTACATCGTTATCTGCACTTTTACTCGCCATGGTATTTGCCATAATAAAAGGTCCGGTTGAAGAATTCGGATGGCGCGGGATGGCACTGCCGCTGCTTCAAAGGAAATTTACTCCGATATGGGCCGGTTTAATTCTTGGCGTTATATGGGGCATCTGGCATATGCCCGCTTTCCTGCTGAGCGGAACCCAGCAAAGTGAATGGTCATTTGCACCCTTCTTTATCGGATGCATTGCATTAAGCATAATAGTAACCCCATTATTCAACAGATCAAATGGCAGCATCCTTCTGACTGCTTTTTTCCATTTTATGCTAATGAATCCTATATTCCCTGATGCACAACCTTTTGATAATTATATAATCATAGTTATTTCGGTAATAGTTATCTGGTTCAACCGTAAAACAATGTTCACCAAAGAAGGAGCAGTCACAAGGGTTATTCCCCTGACTGAAAAGGCTAACCCTATTCATCAATGAGAGGCATACACCCTTTAAGCAATCTTACTATATTTCTGGTAAGTGCTATTGTTTTTATGATAATAATCTGCTTTGCTCTGGCAGTGAAGCCTTTCAAAAAAGCACTGAATTACTCTATTTCTGAAGGTTTTCAGTCAGCTCTTGATTCCTTTCAGAAGCAATACGGATTCCCCGGAGCAACAGCTGCATATTTGCTGAGAGATGGAACAGAAGGTAATGCAGCAATAGGGCTGGCTCCTTTTTAGAGGGAATGCCATGCCGTGCACCTACCTGGATGAGCTCCTTCAGTCAATCCCTGTTAGTGAAGACACAGAAGACATCCAATACGGAGCAGGTGTTGCGATTTATCGCACAGGTTCTTATGGTCAGGTTTACGGTCATGGCGGATGGATCCCCGGGTACTGCTCAAGCCTGCGCTACTACAGTGAACATGGTATCTCCATTGCTTTTCAGATCAACACTGATATCGGCATAATGGATGATTCAACGCCAGTTATACGTGAAATGGAATCACGCCTGGCTGAGATTGTCATCTCTGCTGCTGACATGCCGTGTAAATAAGATTTTCACACCCTCATCACCTCATTTAGCGCCTTTGTCACCTTTTAGTTTTATTACAATAGGGTGTCCTCTACATTTGTTTAAAGACTGAAAGTTCAGTTTTAAAACTTCAAAAAATGAAAACAAAAGTAATATTCGTGCTGGTTATGTTCTCAATGATCTCATCTGATTGCATTGCACAGGGTTTAGAAAATAAATTTGGTTTGGGTATTACTGGTCATACATCATTTGCCAATCGTATTCAAAGCGACCTGAACCGAAATTCAGAGAATGAATCTCATCATTTTTTTAACTCCGTTTATATCCCATCGGCAGGTACTGGAAATTATACAATGCCTTCAAGATTTGTAATCAATGAAATGACTCATACTGACGAAATTACAGAGGAACAGGTCGGATTAGTATTTAACAAAATTAAAGAATTTCCGCAAAACACTCAAATATCCATCGCTTTTATTGAGAATGGACGGGTTCTTTTTTATGGACTTAAACGACAGAACAACACCATAATAAACATTGATAATCAATCTTCTGTCTTTGAAATAGGTTCAATTACAAAACTATTTACAGCGACATTACTTGCAAATTATATTAATGATGGTACTATTGATCCTGAAGACCATATCAACAACTATCTTCCATTTAAATTGAATGATAGTATCCAAATCTCATTCAAAGAATTAGCTAATCATACTTCAGGCTTGCCAAGAATCCCATCAAATTTGCTCATGCCTGCTTTGTTTAATACAGGTAACCCTTACAGCAATTATTCTGAAGATAAGCTTGAAAAATATTTAACCGGAAAAGCGAGAGTAACTGATGTTTCAGTAAAAAGTTTTAAATATTCAAATCTTGGCTTTGGACTTTTGGGATATACATTATGCAAGATTGAGAATAAAAGTTACAACGATCTATTGAATGAGAAAATATTCTCTAAGTATGAGATGTTGAATTCATCCACTATCAGAACAGAACTTGAAAGCAGATTAGTTTGCGGGTTAAATAAGAAAGGCAACAAAACACAAAATTGGGATTTTGCTTCATTGGAGAGTGCAGGTGCTATTCTTTCTACAACAGAAGATTTATCCAGATTTGCTATTGCACAATTCGATGAATTAAACAGAGAGTTGGCTATGACGAGAGAAAAAACGTATACAATAGATGAAAAAGGGGGTATCGGATTAGGTTGGTTTATCAGTAAGCTCGAATCAGGAGATATTCTGTATCAGCATATAGGCGTTACAGGCGGGTACAGCTCAGCAATATCTATAAACGCTAATAATAAAACTGGAATTATAATTCTTTCAAATGTTTCAGGATTTAGCAAAAAGATGGGAAATATTGAATCTTTGTGTTTTGATTTATTGACAACAATTACGAAAGAGAAGTAATAAAAAATGAACCTCAAATTAAGAAAAAATGCAAATAAAAGAACTACAACAGATGTTCCTGGAAGCATATACCCTTAAAAATCTGAATAACATTTCTCTCACTCTGATAAATTTGTACAAAGCCCGTAATTATGCGACACTTCAAAAAATTTCCGAAATAATAAGCGACTTCGTAACTGTTACTATTAAGGATGACGGAAAAGGTTTTTCAAAACTTATAATGCTTTATCATCCTGACAGGGCCGGCTATCATATAAAAGAAATAAACAGGCTAGCAGCGGAGAATAATATTGACAGGTTGCTGGAGTATTCACATATACTGAAATTGGAACGAATTGATGAGATTGCAGTATCACTAAGGAGTTATGAAGATATCGATTATTCCCCTGTTTATGATTGGGATATTGAAACCGAGGGTTTTGCTATTATTATTGATAATGAGCCAGTTGAGATAGTAAAAACAAAAACAAATACAGAATTGATCGGATATGCTTTTTATGATGCTATCAAAATAAGAGAATATGGCCATACAGATATTGAATATCCGTCAATTTATCTCGAAGATATAGAAGAATTTGAATTATCTGTAACCGGAAAATAACAATGCTTTAAAATCGGAAAGTAACGATGTATTGTTTT
>CAZDXY010000093.1:0-15018 GCA_964509385.1 uncultured Rikenellaceae bacterium | reverse complement strand
TTTTTTTCTTCAATTCTTGTGGGTTAAAGGGTTTTAAAATAAAACCATTCATGCCGATGTTAAATATCCTTGTCTGAATATCAAGCATTGCCGATGCAGTTAGGGCGATAATTGGAATTTTGTTTTTTCTTGGATCATCAAGCTTTCTAATTTGAACTGCTGCTTCGTAACCGCTCATGACTGGCATTTCTAAGTCCATTAGAATGAGATCAAATTCTTCTTTTTTAATCTTTTCAATTGCTACCATACCATCTTCTGCAAGTTCAGTTACAAATCCCCAATTCTTCAGGAATTTTAAGGCAATCATCGAATTAATCTCATTATCCTCAACAACAAGAATTCTATAGGGTTTTCCTTCCCTTTCAGGGAAAGTAATAACCTCCATATCCATTTGTTTATCCTTGATTGCGGCTTTGGATTTATTGAAACACAAAGTAAAAAAGAATTCTGAACCCTTACCGTATTGGCTTTTGACCTCAATTTTTCCTTTGAGCAGTTTTACAAGCTGTTTTGAAATGGCTAATCCTAACCCTGAACCACCGTATTTTCGAGTTGTTTCGAGATTGGCTTGGGTAAATTCCTGAAAAATTATTTGTTGTTTTTCCGGAGGAATTCCAATTCCCGAATCGGAAACAGAAAAGAATACTGAAACAGCTCTTTTGGTTTCCTTAATAAGCTGAACCTTTATAATTACTTCCCCTTTATCGGTAAATTTAATAGCATTGCTAACAAGGTTGGTGAGAATTTGATTTATTCTAATTGAGTCTCCAATTAAATTTTCAGGAATTTTGGAATCAAATTCAAGTTTTAGTTCAATTCCCTTTTTATTGGCAACATGCTTAAAACTGTTATGTAAACCCTTAAGTAATGATTGCAAACTAAAGGAAGAACGAAAAAACTTTAATTTACCTGCTTCGATTTTATTATAATCAAGAATATCATTTAGTAAAGACATTAGGTTTTCAGCAGAATACCGCAAGGTTTTTAGATTTTCCAACTGATGATCCAGGGGATCTTCTTGAAGCAAAATATTTGCCATACCAATAACAGCATTCATTGGTGTTCGAATTTCATGGCTCATAATTGACAGAAACTGTTCCTTTGCTTTTGAGGCTTCCTCTGCTAGTTCTTTTGCTTTTATTAGTTCTTGTTCCTGATGTTTTTGGTTAGTGATATCAACCATAATACCCATAAAACGATTTACTTTCCCTTTTTCAATAATAGCAGTAATATGGGTTAATACGGGAATTTGTCGTTTTTTATTCTTTATAGCAACTAGTTCAACCGAAGGTAAATGTGGTTGCAAATGACTTTGTTTTATATAGCTGTTTATTATATTTTGGCTTTTTTTCTCAAAAAATGTACTTATTTCAACCCTCTTAACTATTTGTTCGGATGTTAGTCCAAAGAAAGAAAGAAGGTAATTATTTGCAAAAGTAATATAACCCTTAGCATCAACTTCAAAAACCATTTCAGGTAGTAACTCGCCAAGTTGACGAAACCGTAGTTCACTCTGTTGAATTTTTTCCTGTGCCAATTTTCGTTGAGTTATATCACTCATTACCATCAATATACATGGAGTATTTTGAATATCAATCATTTCTGCAGAGAAAAGGCATATTAATGTCTCACCCTTCTTATTGAGTATAGTTGTTTCTAAGTTTTGAGCTTTACCTTCTTTAAGGATTAACTGTTTAAGTTCTTCTCTTCGGTTGATATCTGGGAATATTTTCAAATCTCTGGAAGATTTGCCAACCACTTCATACCTTTCGAGCCCCACAGCAGTAAGAAATGTTTCATTTACATCCAGATATATCCCATCTTCTAAAGTGCTTATTGTCATCATTACGGCATTATTGTCAAAGGCTTTGCTAAACTTTTCCTCGGAAAGTTTGACAATGCGTTCGGCTTCAAGTCGAATTGAAATATCCTGACAAATGGCAAAAACTACCTCCTTTTGACTCCAATTACCATTGAATAGACGAGTTTCAACCGGTATGGGCTTACCCTCTTCGGTTTCAAGATTACTTGTAAAAAGGATCCTGTTTCCAGAAAATGCCTGTGTTACGGCTTTACGAATCTCCTCCCTCTCAGAATGTGGAAATAAGGTTGAAAAATTTTTTAGAATTATTTGATGTTCTTTTTTATTTAGACTTTCAAAGACGCTTTTATTTGCCTGTATTATAGCAGAACGCTTACTTATTATAAAGACCATATCTTCAAAGGCGTTAACAAGCAATCGGAAGTTCTGCTCTTCCTCCATAAGCTTTTGCTCAATATCCCTTTGATGTGTTATATCGAAACAACTATCCAGAAGGGCTGGCATTCCGTTCCAATCTATAATGGAAACATTTGATTTAAACCACTTTAATTCGCCATTTTTATGGCTTACCCTAAAAGTATAAGAGCGGGATTGCTTCAGGTTAATCTCCCTAAAATCATTGCTAAAAAGCAATTTAATGAGTTTTTTATCCTTAGGATGTACAAGATCTATAAAATCCATCTCCATAAGTGCTCTAGACGAATAACCTGTAAGTTTGGAGAAATGATGATTGTGAAAAACAATTTTCCCATCCTGGGTTATATAAATACCGCAACCTGCATTATCAAGGATTTTTTTTAGTGATTCTTGACCAATACCAGATCCAATACCTTTCGATTTCATATGGTTTTGTTTTTCTATATAATCTTGGTTTTCTTTGGTCATAACTTGTAGGATAAATACAATTCTATAGCTCCCTAAATTAGTAAAAAAAGTTATGAGTAACCTTATATTATTTATTATCATAAATAATAGTAAGAACAAATCCTGTAAATTCTTGTTAATGAAAAATGAATAATTTAGTAAATTTTTAAAAACTCTTTCAACTAATATTAATAATGAAAAATAGAATGGCTATGTTAATCTTTTTTTCTATAGTTCTTGTAGTATTTACTTTAGTTAATTTCTATATTTATAAGCACACAAAACCTGTTTTCAATATTGTTGGATGGATTGGAAGTGTCTCTAAAATCCTTTTTATTGTTTTTGTTCTATCCTATCCAATGGGTCGCTTTCTTGAACGAATGGTGCCATCCACAGGATCAGATTTCGTTGTCAAAGTTGGTTCTTTTTGGCTTGGGGCAATGGTTTATTTAATTCTGATCTTCGTTTTTATTGATATTTTCAGGCTAATTTATCCATTATTTGGGCTCACAGCTAGTTTTTCGCCAAAGGCAAACCCTGAACTTTTCAAAAAAATAATCATTGGTGCTTATGTAACAACAGCATTCATTCTGCTTGGAGGTTTTTTTAATGCTCTCAATCCAAGGGTCAACCAAATGTCGATTGCAACGAAGAAGAGTATTGAAGGTTATTCTAAACTTCGAATTGGAGCAGCTTCGGACATACACCTAGGTACAATAATCTCAAATGGACGTCTCGAACGATTTGTGAAATTAATGAATGCACAGAAACCCGATATTATTCTCCTTCCAGGTGATATTTTTGATGAGGATTTAGGACCAATAATAAAAAACGATATGGGTAAGTTATTGAGCCAGCTGTCTGCACCTCTTGGTGTTTATGCCGTAACTGGAAATCATGAGTACATTGGCGGGGTTGATCCAGCAGTATTCTACCTGGAAAATCATGGAATTCAGGTTCTTCGTGATTCTGCCATTTCGTTAAATGGAATCATAAATATTGTTGGTAGGGAGGATCGTCAAGCAAGATTAATGGGTGGAATAAACAGAAAACCTTTGAAGAAATTAATAGAAAACCTTGATGCTAATCATTACACCATTCTTCTTGATCATCAGCCATACAATTTGAACGAAGCCGTTGAGAATGGTATAGACTTACAGATATCTGGGCATACACATCATGGGCAGCTATTTCCATTTAATTTAATTACAAGAGCAATCTTTGAGGTCAGCAGAGGTCTCAAAGAATTTGGAGATACATTTATTTATGTATCCAATGGTTTTGGCACCTGGGGCCCGCCTATAAGGGTTGGCAATAGGCCTGAGATTGTGGTAATTGAGGTTGTTAGAGAAGATTGATTGCCGCGACCCCGAAGCCTCGGGGTTCGGGGGATTGATTGATTGATTGCTCTTCTACGGGCTCAGGGTGATAATTGGGTGATTGGGGACTCAGTCCTCAGTTCTCATACCGAAACTTCGGGACTCACCCTCCCACTTTCTCACCCTCTCAGTGCTAAATTCTCATATAGAAACTTAGGAACTCGGTATTCATTCTACATTTTTACTCAGATGTCTCGGAATTCGGGTCTTTTTACTCAGATATTTTGCAATAAAAAACCTTTTTGGTAATATCCGTTACCCTGAAACGGTTGTCTATCCTATAGCCCACTACCCAAATAATATCGCCATTAGATTCCATTACGAATATCTTTTCCTTAATGTGAAGGGGAATCTTTTGATCGATAAGAAAATCACTGATTTTCTTTCTTCCTTTCATTCCCAAAGGAATAAACCAATCTCCTTCCTTCCAGTGACGTAAAGTAATAGGAAACTTTATCTTTTCGATATCGAAAATCTCTATATTATTGGACTTAGGAAACTCAAAATCTGCATCAACATCCCTTTGTTCAAATGTCATATTTAAAGGAAAATCAATACTTTGGGTGTCAGCAAGAACATCAACCATAGCAATTTCCATGGGTAATACTGGCGAGACAATTAGGTACTCTCTATCTCTTATCAACCGGTAATTATTTGAATGGAAAATCTTTCCCGGTTGAGAGAACAGAGATTTTTCAATTTCTATGACCTGTGCTGTCGAAAACCCAAAATCAACCAATTCCTCTACCAAAAAAATCTGGCGTAAGGGTTCATTAGAAAGTTTGGGAATTGAGTAGTAAATTTCATTGTCAATGTGTTTGCAAATATCTGCCTTCAACTTTATTAATAAATCTTCTATTTTTTCCCATGCTTGGCTCAGAAAAACGGATGTTGAATAAAAATTCTCAATGACTCCTTCATTTATCCTTTCTAATTCTGAAATTACATTATGTCTAATTCGATTCCTCACATATTTAACATCTGTATTGGATGAATCATCTCTAAATACTATATTTTTTTCTTTTGCGTAAAGCATAATATCGTCACGTGTTGCAAAAAGCAATGGTCTGATTATTCCATCAGTCTTTGGTTTAATGCCTGTTAACCCTTTCAAACCAGTGCCACGACAAAGATTGATAAGCATGGTTTCGGCAATATCATTGCGATTGTGAGCTACAGCTACAGAAGAGATCCCCTTTTCATTATAAATCTCTCTAAACCAACTATACCTTAACTCCCTTGCTGCAACCTGAATCGAAAGGTTTCTTTGTTTAGCATATTCAATTGTTTTAAAACCTTTAACAAACAGTTCCAATTTAAAATCCTGACAAATACTTCTAACAAGTTGTTCATCACCATCTGATTCCTGACCACGAAGTGAAAAGTTACAATGTGCCACTGAAAAGTTGTATCCACACTCATGAAAAAGGTTAAGCATCACCATGGAATCCACCCCTCCACTTACTGCAATTAGAACCTTTTCGCCAAAACCAACAAGCTGATGCTTTTCGATAAAGCTTCGAAATTTTATTCTCATTCTTAAATATGAATTATTCTATTCGAAAAAAATGTAATTTACCTAAAAATTAGTAATCCCAAGCACTCTGGCAATTGCGCTTGCCTTTATCATGCACTCTTCGTATTCCTTTTCAGGAATTGAATTGGCAGTTATAGCTCCACCAACACTGAACGAAAGGTATTTTGAAGTGTCATTGTAAAGTAATGTTCGTATCACCACATTGAAATCAAAATCACCCTTAGGTGAAATGTATCCCACAGCACCTGAGAAAAGTCCACGTTTACTTCGCTCGAAGTGCTCTATCAGTTGCATCGCCCTAACCTTTGGAGCACCGGTCATTGATCCCATTGGGAAAGTGGCAATAATAGCATCGATTGGGTGTTTATCGCCTTTCAACTTGCAAGAAATGGTTGATATCATCTGGTTTACCTGCTGGAAGGTATATATTCCACATAATTCATCAACACTAACAGACGATCGTTGAGCCACGCGTGATAAATCGTTGCGAACCAAATCAACAATCATAATATTCTCAGCCCTCTCCTTCTCATCTGCCTCAAGCTGCTTCATAAGCAGTTTATTCTCTTCATCAATTTCACTTTTGCGGGTTGTCCCCTTAATTGGCTGACTAACAATTCTGTATCCATTCTTCTGGAGGTAACGCTCAGGGCTAGCGCAAAGTAAAAATTTATCATCGAATCGTCCGAAAGCAGAAAAAGGGGTTGGCGATATGGCATTTAAATTTATAAAAGTTTCGTAAGGATTTATTGTGTAAGGTTTTGCGTAGAACTCCTGACATAGATTCATTTCGTAAATGTCGCCGCGTTGGATGTGCTGCAACACTTTTTGGATTGTTTCTATGTATTCATTTTTTTTGTAACGTACATTGATATTGATATTGGTGTCGTTTTGACCATCTACCTGAGGTGTAAACATTACTTCATGAAATAAATCTTCGGCAGATTTATAGCTATAAAAATCAGTATCATAGAACAAGCTAAGTGTATTGCTGGTCAATGCAAAAACGACCTTGGGTACATAAAAAAACATATCGGGGAAACCTAACATATCAGGTTTTTCAGATTTAAGTTTTTCAATGCTATTCTTTAGATCATAGCCAAGGTACCCAAAGAGCCAATCTCCCTTATCAATCTCATTCTTAAGAATCTGGAAATAATCTGAAGTTGGAGATATTATTTTTACCACTCCTAAACCTGCTAGTAGCTGGTAATTCTGTAAACTCTTCTGCAGAGGGTTTCCAAACTGATAGTCATTACTCCAAAGAACCATCCCGTATTTCTGAGATTTGATCCATCGGCATAGTTGGTCGCCTAAACGAATTGGGTTGTTTATGTGTATTTTTAACTCTTTCCGCATTTGACAAAGGTAGAGCTTTGATTAGTTTATATAATAAAAAAAATGAGATTTCTACCAAAGCAGAAATCTCAAAGAATTATCAAAAAAAATCGAATTTATTTGTCAATACTAATTTTAGAATTAGCCCCTAAACTATATTTTGAATCATATACTACCAGAGAAAGAGAAGGTCCTTCTTCATTAGTGATCGAAATAATTTTGTTGGTAACATCTACCTTGAGCACATTTTCGCGAAAACAGACTTTGAAGCTGTATGATTTCCATTGTGTTGGTATTAATGGGTTAAAATTCAGCATGTCATTCTTCAATCTCATACCCCCAAACCCTTCAACAATCGAAATCCAAGTACCTGCCATACTGGTTATATGCAATCCCTCCCTGACCTCGTGATTGTAATCGTCAAGATCAAGACGAGCTGTGCGAAGATAAAGCTCATAAGCTTTATCAATGTTCCCTATTTTTGCTGCGAGAACGGAATGTACACATGGTGAAAGTGACGATTCGTGAACCGTACGTGCCTCATAGAACTCAAAATTCTTACGAATTGTTTCCAAATCAAATTTTTCCTCGAAGAAGTACATCCCCTGTAATACATCAGCCTGTTTAATGAAGCAAGAACGTAGAATTCGATCCCAACTCCATTTCTGGTTAATTGGTCGATTCTTGGGATCAAGGTCCTTAACAAGTATCTGCTCCTTGTCCATGTAACCCTCCTGTTGTAGAATGACACCCAACTTTTGATCAACCGGGAAGAACATGTTTTCGCGAATTTCTTTCCATTTGGCTAGTTCTTTGGAATCGTTGAATGAAATTTTTGCAACCAAGGCTTTATATTTCTCAGTATCTGTTTCCTTTACATATTCAGCAACCTCGTCAGCATACTCCATGCACCAGCATGCTATATAGTTAGTATACCAGTTATTGTTGACATTGTTCTCATATTCGTTTGGGCCAGTTACTCCTAGCATAACATATTTTTCTTTCTCCTGTGAGAAATTAATCCTTTGCGCCCAGAATCTGGCTATACCAATAAGCAATTCCAATCCAAAGTTGGCAAGGTAGTTCTTATCACCTGTATAACGTACATAGTTATAAACCGCAAAGGCTATTGCGCCGTTGCGATGAATTTCCTCAAAGGTAATCTCCCACTCATTGTGGCATTCTTCACCGTTCATGGTAACCATAGGAAAAAGTGCAGCGCCATCAGTAAAGCCTAACTTTTGGGCATTTTCAATGGCTTTACCCAACTGCTTATACCTATACAGTAAGAGCTGACGTGCAACCTTTTGCCCATGGGTAATCATGTAAAATGGTAAGCAGTATGCTTCTGTATCCCAATAAGTTGATCCACCATACTTCTCACCTGTAAAACCTTTTGGACCAATGTTAAGTCTTTCGTCTTTACCGGTGTAGGTTTGGCTAAGCTGGAAAATGTTAAAGCGAATGGCTTGTTGTGCAGCCAAATCGCCTTCGATGGTAATATCACTGTGCATCCATATCTCTTCCCAAGCCTCAATATGCTCTTTCAGTAACTGTGTATAGCCTTTTGATGTTGCCAAATCGAGAAGTTGGGTAAGGATTCGGGGAAACATTCCCTTTTCGTGATTAAGACTCGAAATAACCGCTGCATATTTATAAAACTCAACCTCATCCCCAGCTTTAAGCCTTGTCGATAGTTTACAACCAACATACATTGGATTGTCAATAACCTGAGGTTCAATCGATAATTGCTCTCCGTTTAGATACAAAGAATAACGTATACCATGACCGACATGGAAGTCGAGTTTACGGGTTTTCGATACCAAAACTCCTTGTTTTCCATCCACTTTTCGGTCCACCTCATCCCAGAATTTTTCACCGTAGTTGGAGTCTTCGTTATGCACATCTCCATCGAGGTAAGGTGTAATTGAAAAATCAGCCTCTGCGTTAAGCACTTTTACGTTGTATCGTATGGCCCCAATCTCGGAGTTTGCTATGCTCAAAAACCGTTTTGATTTTACTGCGAGTTTTATACCTGCTGAATTTTCACAGATGAATGATCTTTCAAGGTATCCCTCCTTCATGTTAAGAATCCTACGAAATTCTTCCACATTACATTTTGCCAGATCAAGAGGTTCGCCGTTGATCTCAATATCAATCCCAATCCAATTGGTTGAGTTGATTACCTTGGCAAAATATTCGGGGTATCCATTTTTCCACCATCCCACACGGGTTTTATCGGGGTAGTAAACACCAGCCACATAGCTACCCTGCAGGGTTGATCCGCTGTATTTCTCCTCGAAATTTGCCCTCTGTCCCATAGCTCCATTTCCTATGCTAAAAATGCTCTCAGAAGCACGAGTATTTTCGGGGTTAAAACCCTCTTCAATAATACACCAATTGTCGTGTTTTAGGTATGGATTCATTATATTAGTTTTATTTGTTTCTGAATTTTTATCCCACAATCCTATTTAAAATGGATTAGAAGGAAAGTTACTTATGCGCTACAACATCATCCCTATCAGTTACGAATAGGACCATAAACGCAGCTATGAACATTGAGGCACCACCAAGAATAAGTGAATATATTGCTTGACCGCCAAAAACAGATCCTACGAAGAAACCAAGGATACTGGCAGCAAGAATCTGAGGAATAACAATAAAAAAATTAAAAATTCCCATGTAGGTTCCCATCTTATTTGAGGGAAGTGCTCCTGCTAGAATAGCATATGGCATTGATAATATGCTTGCCCAAGCCAAACCCACTCCAAGCATTGAAACCAAGATCATGATTGGATTTGACACTAAAAATATTGAAATCAGACCAATTCCGCCTGCTACAAGCGATATTGCATGAGTTATTTTGCGACTCGTATATTTTGCAAGAATTACCAGCAAAAATGCCACAACTGCAGCAAAACCATTGTAAGTTGCAAAACAAATACCCACCCAATTAGCTCCAGTATTGTATTCTTTAAGTATTACAATAAACCTTTCGAACAACCCATCGTCAATTTGGTAAACATTATCATATAAGTTATCCTTATTACCCTCTTTGCTTTGACTTTCTTTAAGGAAAAGATTAAGCATACGAACTGGAACTGCTACTTCGGATTTTCCCTTATCAAAATGCGATTGTATTTTTTGTAACTCACTGTCGAATACTTCAAATCGAAAATCAATTTCAACACTATCTCTTTGCATAAGGAGTCGTTGTTGCTCAATTTTAAGCTGGTTAAATTGTTCCTGAGAGATTTTCATATCATAGATATGGCTAGTTACACCAGCAGTAGTATATATCCACATAGCAAAAAGTGCAAACCAACTGAAGAATTGAACCACGGCGAGTTGTCCCATGGTTTTGGGCATATTGAAAAGATCGTTTATGACAACTGCTAAACCACCCTTATGTTTATCAGCTTTCTTGAGCAAACCAACAATTAGCTGAATTATTCCAAAGGCTACAATACCAACGGTAACGATATAAAGTTTTGGATCGAGTTTAAAGAACTTTACTCCAAATGAAAGAATAATTCCAACCAAAAGCCAAATGTAACTATGTTTTAAGAAGTAAGAACCAGGATGTTCAATATGCTGAACAATAGCTTCGGAACCAGTTTTTTCTTTTACTTCTGCTTGTTCGGATTCTTCAAAAGCCTTTAACTCTTGTGGTGAATATTCTTTTGTTCTGATTATAGTCCATAAAACAGCACCAAAAAAGGCTATTGCACCTAGATAAAAAGACCATTTAACTGATGGTGGAATATGTCCTTCTGGTGCCGTATTGGCCACACCGACCCACTCGGTAAGGATATAAGGTAAAGCTGAAGCCACAACAGCGCCTATTCCAATAAAGAAACTTTGCATGGCGAAACCCTTGGTACGCTGTTCGCTGGGAAGCATATCTCCTACAAAAGCCCTAAAGGGTTCCATGGAAACGTTTATGGAAGCATCGAGTATCCATAGCATTCCTGCAGCTACCCAAAGTAATGGTGAGTTTGGCATAATTATAAGTGCAATGGAAGCAAGAATTGCTCCCACTAAAAAGAAAGGACGCCTACGACCCAACCTGCCCCAGGTATTATCGCTCATATGTCCAATGATTGGCTGAACAATAAGCCCGGTAACAGGGGCAGCAATCCATAGAATGGGTATGGCGTCAATATTTGCGCCAAGGGTTTCAAATATACGACTTACGTTGGCATTTTGTAGGGCATACCCAAACTGGATACCCAGGAACCCAAAACTCATGTTCCATATCTGCCAAAATGATAAACGGGGACGTTTGCTCATGACAGTTTTTTTATGTTAAAAATAGTAAATAAAAAATCTTATTCCGGGTTTGGAACAAGTTTTAAAAAAGGTAAGAAGTAGCTTGTCAAATATAGGGCAATTATTTAGAAAATGCAACTTATTCGAAGTCAAAATACACTGAACTTTAGGCAATTTTGCACAAAACCACCATTGCAATCGTTTACGAAAAGAATATTTTTTTTTGAGAAAATTGGTTATTTATTTCTGGTTTTTGAAGAATTTCTAATCACAAGCTGCGTTTGCAGAACTTCTTTTTTATATTCCTGAGGTATTACTTGATTCATGCGATCCATCAACAGTTGCATGGCCTTTTCTCCCATCGCAAAGCCAGGTTGCGAAACTGTTGTAAGAGTTGGTTCAACCATTTCGGCAATGTAGTCATTACCGAATCCAACAACAGAAATTTCTTTAGGTACAACTATATTATTAGCCCTAAGGGCTTTTAAAACACCTGCTGCAGTAAAGTCATTTACAGTAAAAACTGCATCAAACTTAACTTTATTATCAATTAATCTTTGAGTCTCCTCAATGGCATTTATAAATTCATCACATTGAATAATTAGTGATTCGTCAATTACTACGCCGTTGTTTTTATGAGCATCAATATAACCTTTCAGGCGATTCTTGCTAATAAGTCGATTGGGTGGACCCGCAAAATGGATTATTCTTCTTCTGCCTTCAATAATTAAATGCTCAGTTGCCTGATAAGCTCCTTTGTAATCATCTATTACAACACAATCCGATTCAAAACCCTCGATGATTCTATCGAAAAAAACTATTGGGATACCTTCCTCGTCTAGTATTTTGAGATGTTCGTATTCCTCTGTTTCCTTTGAAACAGATATTAGTAAACCATCGATAATACTATGGAGAAACGTTTGACATACCTCAACTTCTTTTTCATACTTTTCGCTCGACTGGCTAACCATAACGCTAAATCCATGCTCATTTGCAACCTTTTCGATCCCACTGATAACTGATGAAAAGAAATAATGAACAATCTCTGGGATTACTACCCCAATTACATTACTTCTTCTGTTTCGAAGACTTAGAGCAATAGGATTGGGACGATAATTCATTTCAGTAGCCAACCTATTAACCTGATCTTTAGTAATTTTACTTATATCGGGATGATCTTTAAGGGCACGGGAAACTGTTGAAGGACTTATGCCTAGTTCCTTTGCGATATCCTTGATGGTTACATTTGGCGATTTCATCTTTACTTGATTAAATATACGATTACATTCAACCAAAGATAGCTATTTGCTGTTTATAGAACAAGCCTTTAGTTACCATAGTAAAACATTATTTAAATAATAATGAAAAAAATGTTGAAGTGTGTACTCATTTTACAATCGATTGTGGAATCGTTTGCATAGATTAAATAGCTTTTTATGTTAACATTACATTGATTTAAGGTTATTTTTTTCGTAAATTGTGAGCAAGTTTTTAAAAGGAAAAAAGTAGCTAGGTTTCTTTTTATTCTAAAACCAAACTCTTAAAAAACATGAAGCAGAAAACAAATTTACTAAGAAGAATTTCGTATTTTCTTCTGCTCATGCTAATCACTTCAACAGCATGGGCACAGGAAATTACCGTTACAGGAAAAGTAACCTCTGCAACAGAGGGTATTACTTTAGTCGGAGTTACCATAATAGTAAAAGGTACCACAACCGGGACCAGCAGCGATGTTAATGGTAACTACTCTATTAAGGCCTTTTCCAACTCAACATTGGTGTTCTCATACGTTGGTTATGAAACCCAAGAGGTGATTGTTGATGGTAGAAGTGCTATTAATATTGCACTCATTGAAGCATTTGAAACCCTTGAGGAAATCGTAGTGATAGGCTACGGTCAGGTAAAACGCGAAGATTTAACCGGATCTGTATCAACTGTTAGTGCTAAGGATTTCAACAAGGGTAACATCTCAACTCCCATGGAGTTATTAATGGGTCGTACTTCTGGTGTTCAGATCACAACCAACAGTGGTGCCCCTGGCGATGGTACCACAATTAGAATTAGGGGCGGATCTTCACTCTCTGCAAAGAATGATCCTCTCATAGTTGTTGATGGTATTCCCCTTGACAATGATGGTATCAATGGAGTAAGGAATCCTCTAAGTACCCTAAATCCCAACGATATTGAATCATTCTCAATATTAAAGGATGCTTCAGCTACTGCAATTTATGGTTCAAGAGCTTCTAATGGAGTTATTATTATCACTACAAAGAAAGGACGAAAAGGTGCACCCCTATCATTGAACTACACAACAAATCTTACCCTGAATACCATTGCCAAAAAGCCCAGCGTTTTTTCAGCAGATGAGTTTAGGGAACTTGTTCAAAGCAGAGTAAACGATGGACTTCTCTCCCCTGCAGCACAAGAAGCATTAGGCAATGCTTCGACTAACTGGATTGATGAGGTTTTTGAAAATGCAATGAGTCACGAACATAACCTAACCATATCGGGTTCTTATAATGTCCTTCCCTATAGGGCAACCGTTAACTATACAGACCAGAATGGTATTCTAAAAACAGATAATATGAACAGGATTACTGGTTCATTAGCACTCAATCCAAGTTTTTTTAGGGATGATCTTAAGCTGAATATTAATTTGAATGGTGCCAAAATGAGTAATCATTTTGCCGATAGAGGTGCCATTGGAAATGCAGTTTCATTCGATCCCACAAAACCCATTATGGATGCTGTAACAGGTGCAAATTATGGAGGATATTACACATGGGTAGAATCCAGTGGATTTCCAAATGGTCTTGCCCCACGAAATCCTGTTGCATTACTTGATTTGAGATCTGACGAATCAGATGCTCAAAGACTAACAGGTAACTTTCAAGTCGATTATCGCTTTCCTTTCCTTCCTGAATTAAGTGCTAACCTAAACCTTGGCTACGACGAATCCAAAAGCGAGGGAACTGTGTTTGTTCCCAGATATGCATCATGGGCATACGAAACAAATCCTGAACGTGATGGAGGAGAAAGGGTAGCTTATAATCAGGAGAAAAAGAATCAGCTGCTCGATTTCTACCTTAATTATGTAAAAGAATTAACTAATATTTCCAGCAAATTTGATGTAATGGCTGGGTATTCATGGCAGAACTTTTATAAAAGCGATTACTCTTATAATACCAACGACTACCAGACTGAGGCCACCAAATTAGTTAACTATGATAAAGAAACTCCCACTGAACTACAGTTGATTTCCTTTTTTGGTCGATTGAACTACTCCTTCAAGAATCGCTATCTATTTACTATTACACTTAGAAATGATGGCACTTCAAGATTTGCACCAGAAAATCGCTGGGGCCTTTTCCCCTCTTACGCCTTTGCATGGAAAATCAGTGAAGAATCATTTCTTAAAGACATAAATGTAATCTCTGAATTAAAGCTTAGACTGGGATATGGAGTAACAGGACAACAAGACGTAGGTGGACATTATCTATATCTTCCCACTTATGTGTATAGTCAACCAGATGCCCAGTATATTCTTGGAGGTTTACCTGTAACAACGGCAAGACCAGGTGGTTATGATCGAAATATTAAGTGGGAAGAAACTACCACCCAGAATATTGGTATGGATTTCGGTTTTGCAAATAATAGAATAACCGGGTCCGTGGAATATTACTTTAGGGAAACCAAAGACTTATTGAACAGAATTCCTGTTCCTGCAGGAACTAACTTTACCAATTACTTATATACAAATATTGGTAACTTGGAAAACAAAGGGGTTGAATTTAGTATTATTGGTC
>CAZDXY010000092.1:0-15033 GCA_964509385.1 uncultured Rikenellaceae bacterium | reverse complement strand
GGAAAAGGTAAATGTTGGTACACTAAAAATACCAACATTTACCTTTTCCGCCCAACCACCCTATTCCTTGATATTATCCTTGTCATTTCGAACGCCTGCCTGAATGACTTAGTCGGGCAGGAAGTGAGAAATCTTTTTTTTACTTAACTTTGCTTGTCATAATTATCAAACAAAATTTAAATAGTTTCTCAGAGAATTGTTAATTATCTGAATTTGTTCTGTTTATTATTTTTTGGCAATATAATTTCAAAATTAGTTTTCAAGCATAATTACGGATCAACTTCAACCCCCTATTCCTCAATATCTTATTCCTTTGTTGGAATGCATTTTTGAAAACTAATGATTTGTTCATTACTGCTTATACTCGCTTTTCTCAATTCGGCGTATCTTCCAGCAAAAACCACAATTGCTGCAATTGCAAAAATCCTCCCAGTGTTCTATGGTAGTATGTGTGACCTCTTTTTCTTCAGTACCATTGTAGTAGCGCCATGTAACAGTTTTAGTTATATTGGTTTCACTTAATTTACTGCTATCCAAAACACTACCATTCCAGTGCCGGCAATCGGGGCAGCGAGTTTCAAAAATTAGTTTTCGGATGTAAAAAAAAGTTGCTACAGCCACTGTTAAAACTATTATTCCGTAAAATGTCATGCTAATTCCACCAGCACGATTAAAGGTTGATGCATCATAAATGCTCATGAAAGTGTTGGAGTATATCAAAAAACCAACTAAAATGATTATAAAGTAAAGAATGAAATTGGGGAGAAATCTAATTTTTGTTGAAATGAAACGGGCAATGGCATAGCCCATCAACATTGGAACAACTAACAGAATAATAATGAAAAGACCCGCCCAGAATCCATCACCTAGCAGTCGGGTGATCCACCGAATGGGATACCAAATCATGGGTATTGCTGTATCGAACATTTGGCCTTTGAACCTGAATTTTGAATTTTCAAGCCAGCCGGTGTGATCATCAATTTCAACCTTTGCCCACCAGGTACCAGAGTCGAATAAACTGTTCTTGTTCTTACCTTCCTCAAATTTCCATTCTAAAACTTTTAGTGGAGTATTCCTTTTAAAATCTATGTTCCTATTTTCGTCGCTAATGGGAACTGCTGTGTTTCCTTTCTGGGGTTGTGCCATCAGTTCATTCAGCTTAACACGATACATTAGGTAGGCATCCTTCTCTCCCGAGGGTGAAACTAATTGGATATCGACCCAACCTTTTCTTCCATCCTCAATCGTTACTTGCATACGCGAATACCTAATCTTGTGAACTTTTTTTACAACCATCCCTTGAGTAACCTCACCAATAATACTCGTTGGTTGGGTGATTTTATTGGAGTTTTCATCCACTATTGTTTCAATACCACTCGACATATCGCTGAATAGGTGACCATTGATGGTGATGTATCTATCTTTTGCCTTTTTATTGACTTCGGAAATGGAGTACGATTTAGTATTTAAACTAAGAAGAAGGATCATTGAAACTAATAGAAATGGCAAAGATTTCATACGGAATATTGAAGAATTCATAGGGTTGATTTTTAGTAAAGAAAAATAAACATGTTCATTTAATTTTGCTATTTATTGGAATTGCTAAGATAGAATAATTTGAAATAAAATTACGATACAAGTTATTTGTAGTTTTAATTTAAATTACAAGCAATTGGAGGTATGCATGTTTTAAGTTGGGTGGGTAAAGTGCAATATGAATTGAGCACAGTTACCTTACAAAAAAGTCAAACATCATCTTTCCATCAAGATATCCTCTAAGCCTGTCACCAATGCTTACAGGACCAACGCCTGATGGTGTTCCCGAGTAGATCAAATCGCCAGTTTTTAGGGTCATAAACTTCGATACGTAGGCGATAATCTTGTTAAAATCAAAGATCATGTCGGCTGTATTGCCTTGCTGAACGATTTTTCCATTTACTTCAAGCCTGAAATCAACGGAGTGAATGCTTTCAAAATTGGCGATGGGAATGAACTGACTAATGGGAGCCGATCCATCAAAAGCCTTTGCCATTTCCCAGGGCAAACCCTTCTCCTTGCATTGACGTTGGAGGTCTCGTGCAGTAAAATCGACTCCCAGTGCAACCTCTTTATAGTAGCGAGGTGCAAATTTCTCGCTGATATTTTTCCCCAGACGACAAATCTTAATCACTACCTCAATCTCGTGGTGTAGCTCATTGGTGAATTTTGGGTAGAAGAATGGCTGGTTGTTGCGCAGCAGGCACGAGTCGGGCTTTAGGAAAAAAACGGGTTCCTGGGGTAGGGGGGAACTCATCTCTTTTGCATGCTCTGCATAGTTACGGCCAATACAGATAATTTTCATATTCGATAATTTGGGTTGCAATTTATGGATATTTTAAAAATGATCAAAGGGATTATTAATTCATCAGATTATCTCAGACTTATTCAATCCAATGACCCCGATACCAAAATGATTAAAACTTTAACCTTGCCCACTTTAACCTTGTTTTTCTATCTTTGCGAAAAATTAAACAGAAAATGAAAGAGCTCCTTCGAAGAAATTCCAAAATTCTTTACTCATATCTTGTCTTTTTAGCCTTAGGGATTACACTGGTTTTAGTGTTTGGTAAGGCTGATATTCATATTTTCATTAATAGCAAAGCAACACCATTTGCAGATTTTGTATTCAAATACCTAACGCACTTGGGCGATGGACTTTCTGCCGTGGCTGTAATACTATTACTTCTTTTCTTTAGTTTCAGGAGTAGTTTTACTCAGTTCATGGCTTTCCTTTCGTCGGGGTTGATAGCTCAGCTGCTCAAACGGTTTGCATTTAAGGGCATGCCTCGTCCCCGAACTTTTTTTGAAGGGATTTATGATCTGCACCTCGTGGAGGGGATTAAGGTTCTCAAGTTGCATACATTCCCTTCGGGACATACCGCAACTGCCTTTGCGCTTTTCTTTTGTCTAATATTTACAACCAAAAATAGCTATTTAAGGGTATTTTACTTTCTTTTGGCATTGTTGGTTGGATACTCACGTATGCACCTCTCTCAACACTTTTTTCCCGATGTTTTAGCTGGCTCCTTTATTGGGGTTATCACAGCTATATTATCGATTTACATTGTAAATCGTTGGAAGGCAAGTTGGCTTGACAGATCATTACAAAAACAGCTATCCTCAAAAAAATGATAAATTGGCTAAGGAAAATTGACAGGAACTATTTAATCCTGATCATTCTTGGAGCAGTGCTCTTTATTCCATTTCTTGGGAAGGTTCATCTCTTCGATTGGGACGAGATTAACTTTGCCGAATCGGCAAGGGAAATGATTCTCACAGGCGATTACCTTACAGTACAGATCAACTTTATACCCTTCTGGGAAAAACCTCCCCTTTTCATCTGGATGCAGGTGTTATCGATGAAGATCTTTGGAATAACCGAGTTAGCAGCCCGATTTCCCAATGCCATTTGCGGCATTGTAACCATTGCTACTCTTTACGGTATTGGTAAAAAGTTGGTTAGCAAAAATTTTGGTTTAATTTGGACCATGACCTACGTGGGTTCAGTTCTTCCATTCTTCTACTTTAAATCGGGTATCATCGATCCATGGTTCAACCTTTTCATTTTCCTTGGAATATACTTTTTCATCGTTTACTCAGGCATTGATAACCAAGAAAAGAAATGGCTACAGGCACTACTTTCTGGATTCTTCATAGGACTAGGGGTTTTAACCAAGGGTCCAGTGGCATTTCTGATATACGCCATAACGGTTTTTGTGCTTTTGATTTTCAGAAAATTCAAGGTTAAATTTTCCTTTGGACAAATTGTGCTATTTGGAGTTGCCCTTGTAGTAACGGGAGGTCTATGGTTCATACTCCAGATTGCCATTGGAAACTACACCATAATTGCCGATTTTATTGAATATCAAATTCGTTTGTTTCAAACCAAGGATGCGGGGCATGGAGGTTTTCTGCTTTACCACTTCGTGGTTTTGCTAATAGGTGTCTTCCCTGCATCAATTTTTGCCCTGCCTGCATTCAGGAAAATTGAAGGATTTTCATCCTTTCAGCAGCATTTCAGGCTTGTAATGGTAATCTTACTGCTCACCGTCCTGATCCTTTTCACCATTGTAAAAACCAAAATTCTGCATTACTCCTCATTGGGCTACTTCCCGTTGACATTATTGGCTGCCTGGTACATCTATGCATTGTTTTCAGGCAAAACAGAATCCAAGAAATGGTTATCATACCTGATATACCCGTTAGGGTGTTTATTTGGTCTTGCTGTTATAGCTCTTCCTCTTATTGATAGGTTTAAAGAAAGAATCATTGCAATGGATATCATCAAGGATCCGTTTGCAGTGGGTAACCTTCAGGCAGAAGTTGGATGGGCGGGGTATGAGATAATTATCGGTATTTTTATGATTCTAGGGCTTATTGCCTACTATTTCTTAAGGAAGAGAAACGTGCAGATTGCTGTAATCTCCTTGTTTGCAGCAGTTCTGGTTTTTGTAAACCTTACCCTGGTATGTGTGGTACATCGAATCGAGGGGTATTCGCAAAGGGCTGCCATTGAATTTTTTAAGAGTCTGCAGGGGGAAAATGTTTATGTTCAACCCCTTAGATATAAGAGTTATGCCCATTACTTCTATGCCCAAAAGGAAAAACCGGATAACGAGTTATCTTATGATTCCAACTGGTTACTAACTGGCGATATTGACCGTGATGCCTACTTTGTGGTGAAAGTACATAGAGCCGATGAAACCTTAAAAAAGTATACCGATTTAGAGGTTTTGTACCGCAAGAATGGATTTGTTTTCATGAAAAGATCTTCAAACACTCATCAATATGATTAATAACAAGATTGTAACTGTAGTGCTTCCTGCTTATAATGCCGAAAAAACTCTGGAAAAAACTTATGATGAGATTCCCTTTGACATAGTTGATCATGTGATACTTGTTGATGATTTTAGCAGAGATAAAACCCTTGAAGTTGCCGAAAAGTTGGGGATAAAGCATATTGTAAAGCATGATGAAAACAAGGGATACGGGGGGAACCAGAAAAGTTGTTACGATAAGGCATTGGAGTTAAATTCCGATATTGTAGTAATGCTACACCCCGATTATCAGTACACTCCGAAACTAATCTATTCTATGTGTTATCTTGTTGCCAGTGGGGTTTACGAGGTTGTTTTTGGATCGAGAATTTTGGGAAATGGAGCATTGAAAGGGGGAATGCCAATTTATAAATACATTGCGAACAGGCTATTGACCCTGTTCCAAAATATTATGATGAACCAGAAGCTTTCTGAATACCATACTGGATATCGTACTTTTTCGGGTAATGTGCTTCGCTCCATTCCCTATAAGCTCAATTCAAACGATTTTATCTTTGATAACCAGATGATCGCTCAGATTTTTTACGCGGGTTTCGAAATTGCTGAGATTACTTGCCCAACAAAATACTTCGAAGAAGCATCATCAATAAATATTATGCGTAGCATTACCTATGGTTTTGGTGTAATAAAGGTATCAATCAGCTACTTTTTGCAAAAGATTGGGATTGCAAAATTTAGTTTTCTCCAAAAGAAATAAGTAGTTTTTTTCTAAACCTTGGGCAATCGCGAGTATATCCTGTTTTTCTTGAAAAAAAACTGAAAGATAATGCTATAGGGATACAGAGATATCTTAGGTTCTTTGATAGCCCTTCTTTTCCGGATGATCTTAATTGCCCACCGGGCAAAGTAAAGGTGAGCCTTCACAACCGACCAGGAGAACATGGGTTTCCCTGTTAAAGCATAACCAAATATTGAGGCAATATCGAGGAAATATCTGAAAACCATAACTGGAATAAGCCTTTTCCTGCTTAAATTTTTAAGCAGCATGGCAAGGTTATTCCTATGGTTGAAGTATACTTTTCTTGGATTGTTGTTGGGAAGAGTGCCCCCTCCAACATGGAAAACCCTTGATTTGGGAACGCACCAAATGGAATACCCTAACCTTTTTAATCTCCAGCAGAGATCAATTTCCTCCATATGTGCAAAGAAATCAGGATCTAATCCTCCGGCATCCCAATAATACTTTGCTCTAACCAATAGGCATGCACCCGAAGCCCAAAAAATTTCAGTATCCTGATCGTACTGTCCTATATCTTCTTCAATCGAATTTAGGATTCGACCCCTGCAAAAAGGGTATCCAAATAAATCGATAAAACCGCCTGCAGCGCCTGCATATTCAAAATTTTTTGGGTTGTCGTAGCTGAGCATTTTTGGCATACAAGCAGCAGCCATGGGGTTAGAATCCATAAAGTTAAGCATGGGTGATAGCCATCCATTTTCAACTTTAATGTCCGAATTAAGAAGTAAATAGTAGTCTGCTTCTATTTGCTTAAGTGCAAGATTATATCCACCTGTAAAACCAAAGTTTTTCTGAAATTCAATGGTGCGAATACTTGGCATATTGATTTTTAGCCAGATCAACGAATCATCCGTAGAGCCATTGTCGGCAACCACAACTTCTATTTTATGGCTATCAAGTTTTGAATTCTCGGCTACCCCAGGTAAAAACATTTCGAGGTAAGGTCTTCCGTTCCAATTCAAAATGACAATGGCAATGCTTTTCATTCTCCTTCTTGATTAGAAGTTTTAAGGTATTTCCGCTTCCACCTTCTATGTGACCAGAGCCAAAACTCGGGCTGTTTACGTATTAGATTTTCTAGGGCTTTTACATGCATTTCGGTTATAACGTAAGGTTCAGTATCCTTAGGATTTTCAGATAAAACTTCAAAGTTTACTTGGTACTTACCGCGTTTAAGTTTGGTCATGCTACAAAATATCACAGGGAGATTGTATTTCTTGGAAATTTTTTCAACTCCAAGAAATACTGGAGTATCCTGATTAAGAAAAGTTGTCCAGTAATGAATATCTCCCGCAGCAGGGGTTTGATCGGATATTAATCCCAAAAGAACTGGTTTTTTTTCCTGATTGAACTGGTTAAAGACCTTTAGCGTTTTTTTCATGGATACAGGAACACCACCAAAACGCTCCCTGGCAGCGTTTAAGAATTTTTCAAAACGTTTGTTCGAAAGAGGTTTGTAAACGCCAAGGGGTATATGGTTGAGTTTTGCACCCATTAAAGCGTAAAGTTCCCAATTTCCGTAATGACCAGTGGCAAGGATGGCGCTTTTGCCCTCATTATAAAGTTTTTCAAAATACTCAAGGTTATTAAAACGACAACGTCTAAGTGCCCTTTCCCTACTGGCATGGAGAAGGAAAATATTCTCGTAGAAAAGATCACAAAAATGTTTGTAAAATTTTTTTTCAATCTCTTTGATCTCTTCAATGCTTTTTTCGGGGAAAGAATTTAATAGGTTTTCTCTAACCACCTTTCTGCGGTACTTGGCAATCCTATAGACAATGAAACCGGAGAAATCGGAAATTCTATAGATTACCTTCGAGGGAATCTGAGCGATGAGCCATGTTGAAATGTAGAAAAGAAAGAATAGAATTGCCCTCATGGTATTTTTATGATTCTTTATGCATCATAAAACTTGATACTACTGATAGAAACTGTTGAAAAACGGAGCTGTTTGCTGCCACTATTTCTCTGCCAAAGATATATTTTTTTTTGCCCGAAAAATCGGATACGTTACCTCCAGCTTGTTCCACCAAAAAAGCACCTGCAGCTACATCCCAGGGGTTTAGCCCGTACTCGTAAAATGCCTCAAATCTTCCACAGGCTACATATGCCAGATCTGTAGCAGCTGATCCCAAGCGGCGTAGGCCGTGCGAATAGCGCATGAAATGTTCCATGGATTCCAAAAAGGGTTCAATTCTATTGTAATCGTAGTAGGGGAAACCTGTAGCAATTAACGAGTTGTCCACGCTATTAATACTCGATACATGCATTGGCTTGTCATTCAGGAATGCCTTACCATCTCCCCACGAGTAGAAACACTCATCGAGGCTTACCTCGTAGATTACACCAAGGATAACTTCATCATTTTTCATCAACCCAATGCTAATGGCGTATGGGGGTAACCCGTGGATAAAGTTGGTTGTGCCATCCAATGGGTCTATAACCCAATTGAGCCCATTGTGGTTTAGCATTCCAGTTCCTTCCTCAGCAATGAAACCAGCCTCGGGTAGAATTTGGGTTAGGCCATTCACAAGGCGCATTTCTGCCTCTTTGTCCACATACGAAACGAAATCGTGGAGACCTTTTTTCTCCACTTTATCCATGGTAAAATTGATCCTTTGCTCACGGATGAATTCTCCTGTTTTCCGTGTTAGCTCATTTACCCGATGGCATATATTTTCTAAGTTCATGCTAAAAAAATTCAACAATAGTTTTTAATGCGTATTAACAATTGAAAAATTATTTCATAAACATCTTTGTGATCCTTAGTGTCATAGTGTCTTAGTGGCAATTATTATTCTAGCCACAAAGCCACGAAGTTTCACAAAAAAAATGATATAATAAATTTATTTTCAATTATATATGTGATTTTATTCATTTTCAACTGTTAATTCGCAATTTAATCAATGAGTTCAACCAGAAAATTTCCACTGGATGAAATTTCTGTCAGTTTAACTTTGGCAATTCTGCCAATCAAATCTTTGGTGTAAGGGTATTCTACCTTAACGTAATTTTTTGTAAAGCCGTACATCAATCCACCTTTTTTTGTGGATTCAAATAGCACTTCATCAGTTTGTCCAGTATTGCTGATGTAGAAATCCTTATGCAACTTGTTAGATTGCTCTAGAAGCAATTTTGCCCTCTGTGTAATTACCGATGATTTTACTTTATCGGGGAAGTTTGCAGCAGGTGTTGATGGGCGCTCAGAGTAAGGAAAAACATGTAGGAACGATGGTTTGACATCTTCCAACAGCTGATACGACTCAAGGAAATCTTCATCGCTTTCGCCGGGGAAGCCCACAATTATATCAACTCCAATGAATACGTTGGGAATTTTTTCTTTGATTTTCAGTACTTTGTCGGCAAAGAGCTCTCTGTTATACCGTCTTTTCATTAACCCTAAAATTCGATTGGAACCCGATTGAAGCGGAATGTGAAAGTGAGGGAGAAATTTGCCCTTTTGGGCAACAAGGTTTACAATATCATCGGTAATCAAATTGGGCTCTATGGACGATATTCTGATGCGTTCAATCCCATCAACACCTTCTAAGGCTACAAGTAGGCTAATGAACGATTCGCCCGTTGAGCGACCGAAATCGCCTGTGTTTACGCCGGTTAGTATAATTTCCTTTATTCCCTGACTGGCAATTTCATTTGCCTGCTCAACAGCTTGAGCAATGGGTATATTTCGGCTCTTGCCCCGTGCCAACGGGACAGTACAATAAGTGCAACGATAGTCGCAACCATCCTGAACCTTGAGGAATGATCGAGTACGATCGCCTGAAGAGTATGCAGGAAAGAAGTCGTTAAGTACATCTACTTCGCAATTGTAAACCTTAGCCTTTGTATTCTTACCCTTATTGTTAAGAAAAATAGGTAAACTCCCTTTTTCGGTGGTACCTAGAACAAGATCAACTCCTTCAATTTGAGCGATTTCTTCGGGACGAAGTTGAGAATAACAGCCCACAACTGCAATAAATGCATTGGGCGATTGCTTGGCAAATTTTCGGATTGCTTGTCGGCATTTTTTGTCTGCATGTTCAGTTACTGAACATGTGTTAATTACAATTATATCAGCGTTTGACGAAGGTGGGACTCTTTGAAATCCTAATTCCTGAAATTGACGGGCAATGGTTGATGTTTCGGAAAAATTTAGCTTGCAACCCAACGTGTAAAAGGCAACGCTTTTTGGTTTTATACTCATCTTACAACTAATTTATTTCAGATCCAAAAAAAGGATATGATTAGTACAAATTTTATTGGGTTACAGTAGTTTGGTTCAACTTTCTTTTATGGTGCTAAATTTTTTTATGTAATATGAATGCAATTCCATTTGCGAACGAAAGGGCTTCTTTTTGGATTCTGATTTATAGGTATTATCCTGTTTGGCATTCACAATCCTTGCCTTAACATTGTCCTTAAAGCCCGCTTCAAAAATATCCTTAAGCTCTTTTTGGATATCTTGATCATAAATAGGTGCTGCCACCTCTACTCTATAGTCGAGGTTGCGTGTCATCCAGTCAGCAGAGGATATGAAGTACTTTTCGTGGTTATTGTTGCAGAAGATAAAAAAGCGTGAATGCTCCAGCAGTCTGTCCACAACACTAATAACTTCAATGTTTTCACTTTGACCTGGGATGCCAGGGACAAGAGAGCAGATGCCTCTTACCATTAGCTTAATGGTAACACCAGCGTTACTGGCTTGGTAAAGCTTTCGGATAACCTCAATATCAACTATATTATTAATCTTACAGTAAATATAAGCAGGCAGTTTTTTCTTTGCATTACGAATTTCGTTATCGATTAGCATGTAAAGTTTACGCCGCATATTATTGGGTGCTACCAGCAAGTGTTTATAGCTGAATGTTTTAAAGTTGTACTCTAAAAAAGTAAAAACTTTTTCTACTTCGCTGGTTATTCGTTTGTCGGCGGTGAAAATGTTGAAATCGGTGTAAACGTGAGCATTACCCTCATGAAAGTTTCCAGTACTCAGGGTTGCGTAGTTTACTATTGCTCCATTTTCAATCCTGGTTATTAACGTTTTTTTGCTATGCACCTTAAGTCCATATATGCCAAAAATGACCTTTACTCCAGCCTCTTCCATGCGTTTACTCCAGTATATGTTAGCTCCTTCGTCAAAACGGGCAAGAAGTTCAACCACTGCGGTTACTGATTTACCATTCTGAGCAGCATTCATAAGTGCTCTTACTACTTTTGATTCGGTAGCTACACGGTAAAGAGTAATCTTTATACTTGTCACCTGGGGATCAATGGATGCTTCGCGAAGCATTTGTACATAGTAGGAAAAACTCTGATATGGATAATGGAGCGAGAAATCCTTTTGTTTTATGACTTCCAGTATGCTTGGAGCATCTTCGAGATGTGGTATGGGTACGGGTAGCAGGGGCTCATTTACCATTTCTGGTACTCCTAGGTTGGGAAAGCCCATGAAATCCTTAAAGTTGTGATATCTTCCCCCTGGCATTAGGTTATCATCCTCATCAATATCCATTTTTTTGATAATGAATTGGAGTAAATCGGGTGATATTTTTGAATCGAAAACAAATCGGACAGGTTGTCCTTTCTTCCTGTTTTTTACTCCTTTCGAAATCTTTTCGAGCAAACTCTCCACAATGTCATTGTCAACATCTAGTTCTGCATCACGAGTGATTTTAATGGTATATGCCTCAAATGCATCATATGGCATATTGCTAAAAATCATATTCAAGCAGAAACGAATGACATCATCAAGAAGGATAATATACTTATTACCATCTATTTCTGGTAATTCGATGAATCGGGAACAGTCGTTTGTAGGTATCTCGATTAGTGAATATTCATGTGTTCCGGGTAATACTTTTTTCGAGAGTTTAACGGCAAGGTAGATGCTTCTGTCGGTTAGCTCTGGAAATTTTTCCAGTTTGCTGATCATTATTGGTGCTATGGCATCAGCAATTTTACGTTTGAAATATCTTCGGATGAATAAGGCATGTTCATCACAAAGTTGCGATTCGTTTACCAAATAAACCCCTTTATCTTTGAGTTCCTCAACTATTTGATTAAAGGTTTCATCGAATCGAACCTGAAAAATCTGAACTATACGTTGAATTTTTTCGAGGATCTTCTTGGGTTTTTCAGAAACATATTGTTTCAGCCCTTTATCAATATTCAACAGCCTTAGCTGGGTTGCAACCCTCACCCTGAAGAATTCATCGAGGTTATTGCTGAAGATTCCAAGAAATCTTAGCCTCTCTACAAGTGGAACTTTATTATCGGCTGCCTCCTGTAGTACACGCTCGTTGAATGATAACCAGCTTACCTCACGACTAATATAATCCCTTTTTTTTGCCATAATTAAACTTTTATTAGTTTGATTACTAGGCTTTTCATTGAAACTCCTTAGGAAAATGAAAGAAACTTGATATCAGAGAACCTTCATCAATTTTTTTCCACTTTGTGGAAGAAAAAATAAGTCCTATGAAACCCGAGGTGGGTATATTGTAAATTGACTCTTTTAAGAAAAGATTAACAAAATCTGTTAAGGTTGGATTATGCCCTACTATCATTACAGTATTAAGATCATCGAGAAATTCTTTTACAAATTTTTCAAGTTGGTGTTCATCGGTTTCGTAAAGATTCTTTGTAATTCTAATTTTTTCGAGGGGAAACCCAACAGTAAGCGAAAAAAGAATAGCTGTGTGTATTGCCCTATTGGCTGGACTTGAAAAGATTGCATCAAGGTTATTAACCTTTGATCGGATTTCCCTGGCAAGCACCCTAATATCATTTAAACCTCTGGATTTCAGCGCTCTGTCAAAATCTTGCTTATCGGGCTCTTCCCACGATGATTTAGCATGGCGGAGTACAAGTAAGGTTTTTGTTTTATCCATTGGTATGTTATTATATAACTCCTTAAAACCCTTATGGAAGAAAGGACTTAGAGCAAACTGCTAGCTAAATCGGCAAGGTAACTTCGCTCCCCTTTCACTAGGTTAACATGTGCAAAAATACTTTGGCCGTGCATTTTATCGGAGAGGTAAGTTAAACCATTGGATTTCATATCCAGATATGGATGATCAATTTGTTGTATATCGCCGGTGAACACCATTTTGGTGCCTTCTCCGGCACGGGTTATAATGGTTTTCACCTCATGAGGGCTAAGGTTTTGGGCCTCGTCAACAATGAAAAATACATTGGAAAGGCTTCTGCCCCTAATGTATGCTAAAGGAGTAATAACCAACCTATCGGTACGTTGAAGTTCCTCGATGTACTGGTATTCTCTACTGTTGGATTTAAACTTATTCTTTATTACAGTAAGGTTGTCGAAAAGGGGCTGCATGTATGGACCAATCTTTTCGTTTACATCGCCTGGAAGGAATCCAATATCACGATTTGCAAGAGGAACGATAGGTCTTGCCAGAAGTATCTGGTTAAAATGACTTTCCTGCTGGAGGGCTGCAGCTAGCGCTAACAGTGTTTTTCCCGTTCCGGCTTTTCCGGTTAATGCTACCAGCTGGATATCCTGTCTCATCAGAGCATCGATTGAGAAAGTTTGCTCCGAGTTGCGTGGGTCAATCCCATAAGCTCTAACCTTTTCAACTCGTCCTATTGTATTTGTTGACGAATTGAAGTGACCCAAAGCACTTGATTTTGAACCTTTAATAATAAAATATTGGTTGTTGTATGGCTTTATTTTGAGTTCCTTTGGATCGAATCCTTCGTAGGTATCGTAAAGGCGTTGAATTAAACTATCTTCAACATTTTCAAGGATTTCGATATCCTTTTTCAACGTATCAAGATCCTGAACCTTGTCGGATAAATAGTCTTGAGCCATGAGCCCAAGAGATTTTGCCTTCATCCTTAGGTTTATGTCTTTCGATATCAGGATAACGGTACGATTAGGATTTTCCTTTTGCAGGTGGTAGGTTATGGCCAAAATTCTGTGGTCGGGGCTTTTTTCGGCAAAGGACTGCTCCATCTCAGGGGTAAATGGTTTTCCAGTTTCAATTCTTAACTTTCCATGCCCTTTTCCAAGTGATATTCCACCATTGAAAAGGTTGTCGCCAGCTATTTTATCTAGTTCACGTGTGAATTCTCTTGCATGGAAATTGATCATTTCATTACCCTTCTTGAAATGGTCCAGCTCTTCTAAGGTAACAATGGGAATAACAATATCGTTGTCTTGAAAGTTGTAAATACAGTTATAATCGTGAAGAATTACATTGGTGTCCAGTACAAAGAGTTTTGCTAATTTTTTTGCCATAGGAGGTTATATTATTAATTGAATTTAAACATGCAAAATTACTAAAAATACCATTGGCTTACCAGATTTTGTGTGTTATTTTGCGGTTAAGTTATTGACAAAAATAGGTTTAATCAAAAATCGTACCCAGTGTATAGCGTTAGAATTGCTTTTAATAAATGAATTATCAACAAACCATCCAATACCTGTTCTCTCAGCTACCCATGTATCAAAGGGTGGGTAAGGCAGCTTACAAAGCGAATTTAAACAACACAATTGCCTTAGATAAGTATTTTAATCATCCACATCAATTATTCAAGACAATCCATGTTGCTGGCACCAATGGAAAGGGTAGCGTTTCGCACATGTTGGCTTCGGTGCTCATGGAAGCTGGGTATAAGGTTGGACTTTACACATCGCCGCATTTAAAAGATTTTAGGGAACGAATACGGATAAATGGAATTGTGATTCCAGAAAAAAATGTTATCGAATTCGTTGAAAATCATAAAAATATTTTTGAAAGCCTAAAGCCCTCATTTTTTGAGATGACCGTTGCCATGGCTTTTCATTACTTTGCCGAGGAGAGGGTTGAAATTGCTGTTATTGAGGTTGGGCTAGGAGGCAGACTTGACTCAACCAATATCATTGTACCTGAGCTGTCAATTATAACCAACATTGGACTCGACCATACAGATCTGTTGGGGAATTCGTTGAAAAGTATCGCCATTGAAAAGGCAGGGATCATCAAAGCAAATGTGCCAATTTTGATTGGTGAAACTCAGGAAGAGGTAAAGGATGTATTTGTTGAAAGAGCAAATGAGTTAAAAACTCCAATTTTCTTCGCTGATAGTGAGTATAGGGTTATTTCAGATAAGATTTCAGAGAATGGCTTGCAGTATTTTACTGTTGAGGGGAATAATTCGATGGGATTAGATTCCCTATGTGTTGATTTGCTTGGGTTGTATCAATCAAAAAACCTGCCGGTTGTACTTGCTGCCATAGATTTGCTACGAAGTAGAGAATTTTCAGTAACTCAGAATGACATTCAAGAGGGTCTTAAAAATGTGGTGAGGAATACAACATTAATGGGACGTTGGCAGATTATAGATCATTCGCCCCTAATTGTTTGTGATACTGGGCATAACGCCGAAGGAATTAAACAGATTGTGAATCAA
>CAZDXY010000091.1:0-15158 GCA_964509385.1 uncultured Rikenellaceae bacterium | reverse complement strand
ACTTTTTCGCTAGCGTTTTTCACCTCCTTGGTTCTGTTTCAGTTTAGCGTTTATACACTAAAGACACTGCTATTATTGTTACTGTTCATGATACTTCAACAAATGCAATAATCTGGTTCTTGGCACAGATACTATTGGGACATCACTTACTACCCAGTTATATTAGAAATAATGATTTAGTAATTAGAATGGAAATCAGGGAATTTATCGAGGGTTATAACAGTACACAATCGACTTTAGCTGCTGCCCAGATATAAATGAATACCAAAAACAATCCATTAGTTTACAGTTGAACTAATGGATTGTTTTTGAAAGCGTTTTTGTTATTCATGTGTAAGATATCTACTTGAAGGAACCATTTAAAATACCTGAAATATGCGATAAAGCTCCTCTTTAGCTACGGGAAGTTACCACACTATATCTTCCGGGTATTCAATCCCCTTAAGACGTATATTCCCCTCAGAACAACCATATTTAATAGCTGCTTCTTTTACTACTCTTTTAATTTCCCGGTGTTCGCCATCTGCATTGAACTCTATAATACGCTTGGCTATTTTACTCAGATTCTTTAGGCGCTGATCACGGGTCATATTAATATACTTAATGTTATATACATCCACATATTGGTGGGCAATATCTTCTATGTTGATATAGTCACTATTCATTATATTGAGCCAGCGGGTGAATGACGCTTCAGTAAGTACGTTCCTGACACATTCCATGAATTCTGCTTGGAAATTCCGGATTGTAGCTATGGACTTATCCCAAATCACCTTTTTATGTAAAGCATCATTATATCCATACTTTGATTTTACCAGCTCTGTTATACGTAATTTAACAAGTTCATTCAAAGCCAACATTATGAAAAACATCTCCGGGTAGAGACAATTACACGTGTAATACACATTGTGCTTGGGAGTAATTACTGAATGAAATCTCATTTTATCCTCATCCATTCCATTATCAATGAGTTCAACATCCCTATCACCCTGCATTGCATGCCTGACATCGTAGCAAAGACCTAAAACTCTAGTAGACATGTCTATATATTTAACATGCTTATCACTGAACTCATCAATAGTGATCTCATGAAAAGCATCAACCAATGATTCTAGGTCATTAAAGTCACCACTTATAGTGACACCCGCATAATTATCGGTACTTTTCATCTTCAGCATTTATTTGCCCCCAGTACATCAAAGTACATTTATAATCTTTCTTGCACAATATTCTTCGTTACTACCTAAATCCCCTTTCTTAATAAGAATTCTGTTACAGCTGTTACCCATCCCCGGTACCATATGGACTCCCTTGTATTGGGCAGAAATACACTTTGGCCTTCAAAACTGTACCAGAGGTACCCCATATCAAGTGGCTTTCGCGGCATAAAAGCAAACGCTACCTGGCTATCAACCCGGAAGGGTGGCTCTGTAATTCCGGACTGGCGGCTCAATATGCACCAGACAGGCGGCTCCGCCACACCGGTATATGCACTTGAACTCAGGACTGTTTCTTTATTAATCGGTAACTATCCTTTGATTAACCTGATAACGTTTATACTTTGTTCTCATTCTACCATCCTATGGAATAATTTGGGGAAATGGAGTAGAGTTAACCTAACCACATCTAGAAATGGAGAAAAGATGAAGGACGATAAGAGGAACCGAATCATTACCCTATTACTTATAATCGCATTAATTGGATTAACAATTTGGTTATGGAAAACGTCTCTTTTTAAGGTTAACCAAAAAGGTCTTGTATTGGACATTGTAGGAGTATTATTAGTTGCATATTTTGGGTTTCCTCAGACATTTATAGAAAGAAGACGTGTTTGTTGGGACTGGAAGGGACGAGAAAAAGTATTAGTTATGCTTGGTAGTTGGTCCGGTATACTATGTATTATTTTCGGCTTTGTTTGTCAGATCTTTGGAAACAAATAATTCTAGCATTACTTTTACCCCAACCCCACCAGCCATATCGGGCAATCCAAACCAATAAGCGGCAGGGTCTCCTTGGCAATATTAAAGTATGCCATACCGCTTACAGAGCTTTTCCTATGGGCGAAGTATTCATTATGGCCGGCTTATAGTAATTTCTATTCCTAGGGCTAATCTCTTCCTACTCAGCTTTGGAAGTCCTCATTAAATCGTTCCCAAATTAAATTACACAACTTGGATATAGAAGGAACTGATCCTAAATTTGAATATTCAATGTTCTTTGTCATACTATTCCATTCCATCATTCCCAATATATGTACGCTATTATTGCCTTGTGCTTTTATCCTTTGGATTGTTGATATATTGATATCATTTTGCAATAAATCGATTAACCTTAGACTTGCACCCGCGTCAATGTTTATTAGCAAGCCAAATCTAGCATTTGAAACGATACAATAGCCAACCAATTGAGACCATTGATTTAACCCAACACTTTTTGTCTTTTTGATTTCCAATATTAATATTTCAAATTTGTTTCCATCAGTGATGATAGCGAAGATATCTAGATTTAATGGCGGGACACTTGTTGCAAAATCATCGATATCTTTTATCTTAAGATGATTTTCGTTAATAATATTTCTCAACCCGGAACTTAGTTCGCCAGTTTTACAAAAAACTTGTAGTTCCTTTCCGTAGCTTGCCTTGAAGTTACTTATTATCTGTGCCTCAATAAAGCTCATTATTTCAGGATAATACGATATTTCACTTTTATTATTCATTTTAAATCATTCTCCGTAATATTTCGAACTAGCATTTTATATTTATTTGTTTTATCAAATGATATAAGTTTTTTATAGACCTTTGGATTTACTGGACCTACCAATGCAGCTACATCATCATCAACAACAATTAATGGTGTTAATAAATCTGGCACAAGAAAGACTATATCAGTCTTAGGATTATTCTTGGCAAACTCATTTAAAAGATTGAGCCTGTTTCCGCGTGGGCGTTTTCCATGTAACATGCCGGTTTTTGCAGCAACAATATATGTTATAGCATCAATTATAGTGGATATCGGATATCCCGAATCAATACTATCGGAGAAGATCAAGGCCATTGAGTTGGTTTCAAAGACAGATAACAAGTCTTCAACTGTATAACTAACCTCATTGTAATCCCTACTTTTCATAATCTCAGTACTATTAACTATATTATCAATTTCAATACGCATTCCTTTATGGAGAATTGTAAAAGGATTAATATACTTTTCTGCAGATGATAAACATTCATCTATATCACTATAGGGAGCATTTTCACAGCCCAGGACAGCACAAAAATGTTTGTGGTGAATGTAATGTCCTCCTCTAATAGTTTCTGGTAAAATCAGACTATTTTCATCCACATGAACTGCAGTTGCATCATGTACTTTGACAGCTTTAACCTTACAATGTTCTGCAATATTAGTCTTATTCTGTTTTTTTCTGTTCTCAGCAGATGACTCGGCTTTTGTTCTAAAAGCAAACACCCCAAAGTTCGAGTATTGATCTAACGTTACCCGCAATTTAAAGCCTTTCTTCCAGCTCTTATAATAAGCGTCCCTTCCACTATGCATATTGGGATGATTCCATAACACTTGATCGGGATAACATCCAATAGATGAAAGCAGTTTGCATAAGTCGCAAACAAAATCAAAGTTAAATCCAGCAATCTCAAAAGAAAGAATTTGCGTGTCATCTGAAAACCTTCTATGAGAAGGTGTTGTGCTACCTATAGTGTCGGCGAGACCCGCTAAGAATCTTCGCTTCATATTATCATCGATAAGTTGCATAATAACAGTTTTTATATATGCATTTTTTCTAACCTCACCAAGAGGATTAATATCATGATCCACTAAATCATTGAGTAAGACAGAACAATCACCAGAACAAACAATTCTCCACTTTGGCGACACTTCGTACGAAACATCAATATTATAAATGCTTTTAAAAACCGGTCTAACAACTTTCAAAATATCATTTGCAATTTTTCCGGCTCTTGTTGGATTTTTAGCTGCATCGCCCCATTGTTCATAAGGTAATTTGATATAAAAAGTATCCTTGCTATTGCCGAAAACACCACCTCCAATAATCAAACCAAAAATATAAGCTTTATCCGTGTTCAATAACTTCACCCCCAAATACTTGGCTTTTAATTGCGGATGCTATTTCGAAAGCAAGTTTTATGGGGACTGCATTCCCAATTACTTTATACATGGCTACGACATTCTTTGAGCTATCGTCAATAAAAGTGAATGTATCTGGAAAAGTCTGAATACGAGCTATTTCTCTTATTGTATATCGTCTGTTATGAATAGGATGAATAATACCGCAGTTTTCAGGCTGAGCCGATGCTGTAATCGTTCCATTGATCTCATTTCTTGAAAATCTTCTATAAAAGTTTGGTGATCGGTATTTTTTCATGTTGTCACGTATTTTTTTAAATCTTGGCGGCAAAATTTCATACGGTACATTTTTCCAAGAACCTCCCTCTGGTATATGAGCTACCATAAACAAAGCTTGTGGAGAAAGTTGCCAATCCACCTGGTTGGGTACATCAATAGGTATGTCTAGTACACTATTAAGGGTTAAGTTTTCTTTTTCAATAGGAGATGGGAATACGAATGTCTTTTTTAATCTCTTTTGAATGCCAACAACAAATACCCGCTCGCGATTTTGCGGCACTCCATAATCGCTTGCATTTACGAGTTTGTAGTTAACATTATATCCAGCTTTATTCAAGTCACTTACTATTAAATCTATAAGCTTTTGGCCATCAGAAGCTTTTGTAGATAACAATCCTTTAACATTCTCAAACACTATAACCTTTGGTTTCTTTTTTTTGATTATTCTTAGGCATTCCAAATAGAGGGTACCCCTATCATCTTCAACACCTTTTCTATTTCCCGCATTCGAAAAAGGCTGACATGGAAAGCCTGCTGTAAGAATATCACAATTTGGTATTTCGTCTGTATCAACCAAACGAATATCCCTACCATCAATATCTCCAAGGTTTAATTTGAAAACCGCTTGGGCATCTTTATCAAAGTCATTTGCCCAAACTCTTTGAAATCCCGCTTTCTCAAATCCAAAATCCATACCGCCACATCCAGAGAAAAGCGATACCAGTTTCAATCTTAACACCCCTTCTTCTTGCCAAAATATCCCATATTACGATTTTATCCGTATCTAAAGCTAATCATGAAAATTTCCAATTATTCAAAGCAAACTCTTCTGCACCAATTTTACCATATATATGCACAATCCTAGCAAAAACATATCGTTTTTAACATAGATGTTGGAAATTAAATGGATTATAATGGATTAAAGTTGTTAAATTAAACGCAATTGTACAAGTTAGATTGCAACTGTGGAGATGATTTTATGAAGAAAGTACTTATCTCACTACTCGTTTTATCTATGTGTTGCGCTTTTGCACTACCAGCCCTAGCAGCACCTACTGTCAACCTAAACGGCCAGCAGCTATCCTTCGATGTGCCACCAGCCATTGAAAACGGCAGAACCCTGGTACCTCTCCGAGCAATATTTGAAGCCATGGGAGCCACTGTCACCTGGGACCAGAATACGCAGACTGCTACGGCAGTGAAAGACGGTACGACTGTAGTATTAAAGATCGGGTCGACTACACCCACAATTAACGGCCAAGTTAAGCAGCTGGATGTTCCGGCCAAGATAGTTAACGGGCGCACTCTGGCACCATTAAGATTCGTAGGTGAGGCGTTTGGTGGGGTTGTTGAGTGGAATCAAGCCTCACAGCTGATCTCCATAACTGCAGTTCCTACTTCTGGAACCCCTCCCCCATCTGCAGAGATTTATGTGCACTTCATCGACGTTGGTCAGGCTGATGCAATATACATAGAGCTCCCCGACAATAACGACATCCTGATTGATGCCGGCAATAGAGCTGACGGGCCACTGGTGGTCAATTATCTTAAGACCCAGGGCGTAGATGATATTGAACTGCTAATAGCCACACACCCGCATGAGGATCACATAGGCGGCTTACCTGATGTGCTGGATGCTTTTGTAGTGGAGAGCATCCTGGACAGCGGATACGCAGCCACTACAAACATATACAAAGAATACAACAGCAAGGCCCAGGCCGAAGGATGCACCTGGGTTAGTGATAACTACCAAACATACTCCTGGGGTACTGTCACCCTGCAGATCCTGACCGGAAACCAGACCTGGGGCAGTAATACAAACGATTACTCTGTTGTTTGCCGACTGGATACTGGTGATATCGAGTTCCTGTTTACCGGTGATGCAGAGACTGCAGTAGAAGAGGTTTTAACCGGAACACTGGAAGCAGAAATTCTTAAAGTCGGTCACCATGGCAGCACCTCATCCAGCAGCTTGGCTTTTCTTAACAAAGTAGATCCGGAAGTTGCTGTTATAAGCGTAGGCGAAGGCAATACATACGGGCACCCGCACGAGGAGACCCTGGGTAACCTCGAAAACATAGGAGCTAGTATTTATAGGACGGATCTGAACGGAACTATTGTTGTCAGAACAAACGGCTCTACCTTCACTATTAGCCCAGAGACCAATCCACAGGTACCAGTAACAGTATCGCCCATACCCATACCCATACAAAATCCTGCAGGAAATACACCCAAGCTAATACCAGATCCATCGGATACTAGCGATTGGATTGCCATAACCAATATTGATCTGCAAGGAGAAGTTGTAACAATCAAGAACAATTCGATATGGACGGTGGATATGACCGGTTGGTACGTGGTAAGCGAAACAGGTAGTCAGACTTATTGCTTCCCGAATAACTTTACCCTGGCTGGTGGCGACACTGTTTATATAACAAGTGGCAAAGGAGCTATCGACCAATACCCCACTTACTTGAAATGGACCGGTTCATATATCTGGAATAACGATGGGGACCCAGGGAAGTTATATAATTCCTATGGGCAGTTGGTGGCGGAGTGGCCGTAAGTATTAATGGTTTAGAGATATTTCCCGTGTGGTATGAGAGCCGTAATTTATTCACTAGATTTAATGTGGAGATAAATGAAAATGTTAATTAAACTAAATACATCTAAGTATTCTCTTCCTGAATCTTATTTTCGCATAATATTAGTAACACCGGAGGAAGAGGTTAGACAGCTCATGGTTCAATCTTTAATGGATTAGATAGTATCTTAGCCTGATATAAAATATAGTTATGAAAACTTAGGGGGGCATTTTATATGAATTACCTTGTTTCTAAAGCACAGGCATTTGACAAACAGTATGCTGAACTTTATCTAGATGCAATTGAAAAGGCTGACGTGTTGTTGAATGATTTTATCAACAGGTTTCCGATTGACAAACTTTCAGACATGGAGTTGCGAGAATATGCTCTGGGAACTGAGAATAAGGATACGTTCTGTTGGTGGCTGGAGTATAACACCCAATCATTAGGCAGCATAAAGGGTGGCAGCGCTCATAAACATATAATTTTTTACAGCAAAGAGAAGAAACAATGGATTTATCCACCAGATTATGCTGATGAAACGCAAGCGTGGGTAAAACTTCGCTCGGATATCTTAGAGCTAATTAACTCCTATCAGGACTTAACCGGGCAAAAGATAGTTAAAGAAAATCTACTATTCAAGCCTGATATGCTTAAAGGTAAAATATTATATATGTATTACCCTGAAAAATTTCTCCCTATATATAACCTGGATCATCTACATACTTTTCTTGAACAGTTTGGTATAGAAAAGGACAAACTGAAGGGAAAAGATAATATAGATTGTAATTTAATGCTAAAGGAACTCTGCTCAGGTACGCCCCCTTTTGATAGCTGGCATCCGGTTAAGATAAAAAATTTCTTGTATGAAACATTCATGCAAAACGACTTCTATTACAAAATAGCTCCTGGCGAAAACGCTAAATACTGGGATGAATGCCGGACTGGAGGATATATATCCATAGGATGGGACCAGATAGGAGACATCACCCAATATGTTGATTATGATGAATTTAAAAGCCGTTTTCATGAATTAAATTTCCAAGGCAGCAAAGGTAAAAACACGGAAAAAGCCAATGAAATGTGGATGTTTTTTAATTTAAAACCGGGAGATAAGGTTCTCGTCAATAAGGGAGCCTCACAAATACTGGCCACAGGTACAGTTACTGAGCAAGGTTATGTATATAAAGATAATTTGGTCCATCATAAGCATGTGGTATATGTTAAATGGGACGATATATATGAACCTCCATTAGCTATTCCTGCGCAAAACTACTGGCCTATGAAAACAGTATATAAGGTTCCAAAACATCAATTTGACCGATGGAGATCGATACCTGTCATTACCGATATACCACCAGTTCCCGTTTTTACTGAGGAGGAAGAACTGTTTTTCTCCAGGCTGCAATCTGCTTTAAATGCCAAAGGTCAAGCTATTCTCTTCGGACCTCCCGGGACGGGCAAAACCTACTTAGCGAGACGATTTATCGAATGGAAAAATAACAATGATAATTTACAGGTAAATACCAAAAGGGTGTGGATGATGATAGTGTCCAGCAAACATGGTTTTGAATGGGAGCAGATACTGAACAGCAATGGTATTCAAAATTTTTATATAAGATCTATTAAAAAGAATTTTATGTCTGCAAAGAATGGCGATCTGGTGTTATGCTACCGGGGAAAAAGTGCTGACCGTGGTTTTATAGGTCTTGCTGAAATAGAACAAGCGTATGACAGTTCCAGGGATTATATAACGGTCCGCGGGATAAAACTTTTTGATAAAGAAGTACATTATGATGAATTTAGTACTACCCCTGAGTATAAAGCTTCTCAGGCTGGCAAGATACAGAACCGTGGAACCATGTTTGAAATTAACGAGGATTTTGTGCAGATGCTAAAACCCTTTTTAAGCGATGCCGATAAAGCTTTGCTTGAACCTGCTGGGATTAATAACTGCCAGATGTGTACTTTCCATCCTTCTTATAACTATGAAGACTTCATCGAAGGGTACAAGCCAGTTCCTGCTGAAGATAATACTGCTGTAAGCTTTGAGATAGAAAAAGGTATTTTCTTTAATTTTTGTTCCAGGGCGGAGAGCAATCCGGATAAACCCTATTATTTTATAATCGATGAAATTAACCGTGGTAATATACCCAAAATATTTGGAGAAATCATTACTCTGTTGGAAAAAGACAAACGTGGTGTAAATGTTCTTCTGCCCCAGAGTAAAGAGCCGTTCTCTGTGCCTGAAAACGTCTACATGATTGCAACGATGAACACATCTGACCGCAGTATCAAAATGATGGACGCTGCTTTAAAGAGACGCTTCGTGTTTATTGAGTGCATGCCTAATTATGACTTCATAGACAAAAATTTAGATAATATGAATATATCGCCCGCAGATATACTAAGGAAAATAAACCGTGAATTGCTATCTCATCAAGGAAGAGATAAACAGATTGGTCATGCCTACTTTATGAGAAATGGTATGCAGATAACTTCGTTGGAGGAGTTAAACCAAATCTATGCTCTGGAAATAATCCCCTTAATACAGGAATATTGTTATGATGACTTTGAACAGCTGGCTGATATTATAGGCCGTGGTTTTATTGATACTGAGGAACAGAATATCAAGACCGAAATATTTTCAGGACCGGATGATGATTTCATTTCTACTCTCGAAGAACACTTTAAAGGATAAATTATGAACAAAGAGTTAATTGAATTGATAGAGTATGCCCCTCCCTTTGTCATAGATTATAGATTAAATGATGAAGAGCGCCGTTATTTAAGCAATTTAAGTATTATAGAAAAATCAAACAGCCGTGACTTCAGGTTCTATTTCGATGAGCTTCATTCTGGTCTGCGCATAAAACCCCTCAACTGGGTAGGAGTAATAGAACTTGCCAATGTTAGGATAGTCATTAAACCTAAATTCAATAGAGAGTTCCATTCCCTGGTTAAATTAATATGTTTCATTGAGCAGCTACCTTATTTTGTTTATCATGATACAAAAATTGAGGATGGTAAGAATGACCTCATAGAACTGCTGGTTCGTTTATACCTTTTAGAAGTTGCCAGGCTGCTTAAAGTTGGCGTAAGTAAAGAATATATAAACATCTCCGATAACCTGAATATTCTAAAGGGCCGGGTTGATTTTATTAAAAATGCTCAGCTTAATTTCGCGAATCCAGCCAGTCTTTATTGCAACTACGATGAATTGTCAACAAATATAATAGAAAACCAAATCATTCATGCAGCGCTGTCCAAATCAAGACAATTCAGACTTAAAGACTCCACAAAAAAGAAAGTAGATATCTACTTGCATGAATTTCAACTTATATGTGAGGAGTACATAGGTGACACCATGCCCATTTTTTCCTATAACCGGCTAAACTCTCACTACGAAAGAGTACACAGGCTGACTAAATATATTCTCAAACAAAAAACATTAAAGGATTTTTATTCTTATTCAAATTCTGGCTTTTATTCAGTGCTTATGGATATGAATGAACTATTTGAGATGTTCGTATATACACTGTTTGTAAAATATCTCCCGGATAATTATAATGTACAAAAACACGGCCGAAGAATTACGGATGCCATTCAACAAAACAGCGTCCGCTATAAAGATATCATTCCGGATATATTAATTACTGATAAAGAAACTGGAGAAGTAACGGTTATTGACACCAAATACAAGAACTATGGAAATAACAAAGTAAGCAATGAGGATATCTATCAGCTGGCTTTTTATGCCCAATATTATCATAAAAAAGCCTATACTCAATATCGTTCACTTATCATATATCCAGAATACTCTCAACAGAATCATACACAGGATATCGACTTAGAGCTATTATCTAAATCGCTGCACCCTGGTACTTTGGGAGTTCGTAGTATATCAATAGAATACTTTCTTAATCTAATCTTCAGTAAATCAGATGATGAAATTAGGTCTAATTTGGTGAAGCTTATAAGTTAAGTTATTATTAATTTTTTGTTTAACTTTAATCTCTTTTTCCTAAGCAGTATCAGCCTGAACCTCCGGGGGAGTTAGGGATAAGGTACAATAAATTTCGTAAATTAGTTTGTGCTTTTTGTTGACATAACCAAGTTAAAGGAGTTATTGACGATAGTCAGAGATTTAAGGTATCAATATTAGGAGTGGTAAAAAAGTGCAAAGTCTGATGACTTTAGTTAAGTATTTTGATCTGTTCAACGTTCCTGAAGAAATTCCTTATAAAGTATTTGAGGTGGAGCTTCAAAAGGAAATGTTTGATAGCGGATTTATTGATTTGAATTGGGATGAAACTTTCAAAAAATACAAAATTGAACCTGATAAGACAATAGAAAATTTATTTACACAAAATATAATAGCAAGTGCAAATCTTGAGTTGTTGGGTGCAATGGTTACTTATGTATTTCGTGGCTGTACCCATTGGTGGGATTGCAGCCTTTTTGAATATAGAGATTTTTTCATACAGTCATTTGCTCGGCTAAAAGAATTGGTTGAGGAAGATATCGGAGTTTCAAAATAGGCTGTATATTATGCTTTTGGTGAGTGTAAGTACAAGGCCAGTAGCAACCGGCGATATAGCCGGCGTACCTTGATATGGAGATGGGCTAGTGTGCAAAGCTAGCTGCCAGGGGCAGATCACGAAGCGAAGCGTAGGGTCTGCCCCTCAGTCTGCCTATCAGCATACGCCCAGAGGCTCCATGTCAAGGTTTGCGGATGGCCTATTTTTAACTTGATATATATGATTATTTGGCCGCAGGAAGGAATATGGAAATATTAAACAGAATAAATAAAATATAATAATATCTCGTAATTTGAATATAAAAATATGGCATTCAATAACTTGCTTGATGAGGAGAATGTTTATGAAGTTAACTGAAACACAAAAAACTTCAGAAAACAAATGGAACATTACAAACAAAGAGAGCAAATAAATAATGATAATTACAGTGAGTGTTTTAATGACTCTACTTCAAAAAACAACCGAGGTAAAAATAGCTGTACATCAACAGTTATAATTATAATTTTAATTATTGGTCTGACATTTATTTTAAAATTGACTCTAGACACTCGACCTTTGGCAAGTTCAACTCCTGTTAAAACAAATATTAACCAGGGTATTAACGAAACAACGCAAGAGCACAGTATGAATACAATAACAGATGAGCAGACAGCAAAATATGCAACTGATAATATCTCAAACGAAATGGCCGATTATTATTCCCAGTTTAATTGGTATAATAGTGAATTTGGGATTGTTAATGATTCTGCTACAAGTAGTTATGGCGTTGTATCAATAAAGGGGAGAGCTATACCATTCGGGAGAAGTTATTCTTACGTTGAGATAACTTATGGCATCTATTCTATGAATGGAAGCAAAACGGGTACTGCTTTTGCCAATATAACAAATCTGCCGAAAGGTACCACATGGCAATTTGAAGCAATTGGACCGACAAGTGTCAGTGGTAATATTAAATATAAAGTTGAGTCAGTATCGGGGTGGTAACCAACTTATGTGGTGACGTTTAAAACAGTTTGCCGGGAGTTATTATCGATAGTTCCGGTGTCAATCTATTCATCTGAGATGAGCCTAACCTGTCCGGAAAGAAAATAGATAACTGCAATAAAATCTAGTTCCTCACTCAGAGATTTTCGATTCATTCTTCTTTTTTATTTGTGAATACCTATCGTTGTCTATAGCCCACCCTAATAGTGAAATAAGTGTTCCTACAATAAAACCCATTATTATAGAAATTAATAATGGGTCTTCTTTCCCATATACATACAATCTCATATTATTCCTTGCACTAAAAAATCCATCTAGTATGATCATTACAATAGCGGATATACTGGAATACTTAGCCACAAATTTCAGCAAGCCTTTCGCTCTAGTTTTTTCATAATATATTAAAAATTTTTCATCATTGACAAAAATTAGGTTTTTTATTCTATTAAACAATTTCCAATTAACCTCCATAGCGCGAGGCCACAACCACCCATTAAGCGATAGACGATATATATTGTCCCGAATCTGCGAGCCACTGTGACCGGAAAGCGTTGCCTCCTGGAACCCTAACCTAATTCTCCCTCCCCTGCTATCGAAAATGCAATATAAACCCATATAGATAAACAGGCAGCATAACCGCAAGAATTATTACAATCCAAGCTGGGTAGGCACCGCCTATGTGATGTATTAACTCTCCTATTGTCGAGCCATAGCCAGGAGACACCATACCCCACAAGACGAACACGGCTAGCAATCTTAGCAACCTTGATTTTATACTTGGATCTCGCCATAATCCATAAAGTAGTACCACTACCCAAAATGATACCAAGAAAAAAGCTATGAAAGGATACATGTTAAGCCTCCATTTCCACCGTAGGTTTGACTCACCGATTGATATCAGACCTTTTTAATAGTATAAATATAGATTGTTCAGTAACTCCAGGTCAAACCCATTAGCTTTACATATATATTACTGTTAACCACCGTCAAGGATTAGATGGCTGCGTATAAGTTGCGAAATTCCCACCATACTTAGATCAATCATATTCAAATTGTTCTGTATTTTTCTGTTCAATCGTTGATCTGCTTTGCTCAAGATAATAGTAGTAAATCCAGACTATAATGAGAGATGTGATCACTGGCTCAATCATACCTAGAATTACAATAAAGTATACTTGTGTTATCCACATTGCTCCGAGAAGATTTCCCGCCCATCCCAGAAGCATGGCCAAGAGAAACTTCACTACATAAAGCAAAACCAACAACCCAATTAATTCAAAAAACATACTTAGGCGTTTACCTTGGGATAATTCAGCAGATCTCCGTAATGATTCGTTTGCTCCTCTGTTTTCCATGGTTAATACGGGCAATATGAATATGTATCGCATAACGATAAATATAATGCTCAAAGAATATAACCACGACAAGATGTAACTATATGATCCAAAAACTAACTGAAGAAATTTGAAGCCTATAACAATAATGCCTATAATAGCAAGCTTCCACCATGTTTTTAAGCCATGTTTTATAGCATTTTTATAAGTGATTTCCTGCCCTGATTCCAGCCTTGATAAGCTATATATCAAGGCTCCTATCCATAAGGGGCTTAGAAGCCAACCTGGAACATTAAATATCAGCAGATAATCCAGTTTGTGGTATTCCGAACTGCTAATTCCACATAAAATCAAACCTATTACTATCCCCACTGGCAGAACAATAGATACGATCATACGAAAATATTTACCATATGCCTCCAGCGCTTTGGTTAAAACCATTTTACCCCCCACTCCCCTTCAAACCTAAGAACTTCTAAAACTACCGGGTTTTAAACTCGGCTGACACTAATTCGTTTATTCATCCTCCCATTTTACTAATTATTTATATCTCACCCCTTGGGCATTATATTTTTCACCTTTCCCATGTTCATTTTGTCTTCCCCTTTAATTTAGGCAAACAGGACAACCTCAGGATAGCACTCATAATGATGATCTTTTGTTATTATGGGTTTGGCCAAATTTAAGCCGACCCAGAAAATAAATACTGCGATTGTTCTGTACTCGGTAAAGCAGACATGATTGCAAACTTATTAGTTAGCTGGGCCACTCTAATAGACAATTAAAGAGTTCATTTAAACCGCTTGTGAGTATCAATATTTCGTTTATATAACCTTTTGCCCTATCTCCTGAATACAACAATAACATAGATACTTGCCTTTATAACTCTGCACATTATTAACATTGCTGCAGAATATACACCCTGGTGCATATTTTGTTAAGATAATTTTTTCACCATCTGTAAATATCTGTAGGGCATCTTTTTCGTTAATATTCATGGTTCTCCGCAGTTCAATTGGTAGCACAATACGGCCTAGTTCATCAACTTTTCTCACCGTGCCAGTGGATTTTAGCATATGCCAAGCCCCCTTTTAATCTACTGATGTAATTCAATAGCATTTTTCCATATATTGTACAGATATATATAATATACCACATTATCACAGGGCGGTTTTTGCCACTCTATGATATTTGTGACCACTCCCCCACTTACTACGGCCTACAGTCGTTGAAGATAGGCGGTATTCACTTGAGATACTCTTTGACTCTGCGATAAAATGTTGTGCGACTCATTTCAAGCATTTCTATCGCCTGGGCAACTGTAATATCTCCTTTTT
>CAZDXY010000090.1:0-15578 GCA_964509385.1 uncultured Rikenellaceae bacterium | reverse complement strand
CCGAGCTGTGGGGAACGCTTTACACCATTGCCAAGGACGTTAAAATTCAGGTGGAGTTCAATCCGGCAAAGGTTAAGGCCTACCGCCTTATTGGTTACGAAAATAGAATTCTCAACAAGGAAGATTTCAATAACGATAAGAAAGATGCCGGCGATATTGGCTGTGGTCATACGGTTACTGCTCTGTACGAAATAATCCCTGCAGATTCCGAAGAGAACATTTCTGATATTGATCCTTTGGAGTACACCCGGCAGATTGTTGGCAATAGCAAGGACTTAATGACGGTTAAGATTCGCTACAAAAAACCTGATGAGGATACCAGTAAGTTTATCACACAAAAGGTAGATGCCAATAAACTGGTAAAATCTAATAACATACAATTCGCTTCGGCTATAGCCGAATTTGGAATGCTGCTTCGTGAGTCGGAGTTCAAGGGCAATGCATCATTTTCCCAATCCATTACCCGTGCAAAGAGTGCCAAAGGAAAGGATGAGTTTGGGTATAGAAACGATTGTATTAAAATGATGGAAATAGCTGAGATGCTGTACAGGTAGGAAATTCTTATAATTCAAAAAAAAACGGGATATACTCCCGTTTTTTTTTATTCATTTTTATTTATGAGATATTTTTTTTTGTACATTTAGTTGATTTTTAGAAGACAACGCTTCTCCCAAAACCCATTAAAATCTGAGCTATGGCAAAGGACAAGAAAGAAAAAACGGCTGAAAAGAAAGTTAAGGACACCGAAAAGAAGTCCAAAGACGATTCGAAGATTAACTACGAAGCCGTTGAGGATCAAAAGAAGATAAATACAAAATTCTACGAAAAGGAACTTGCTAAGCTTCAGGTTGAGCTAATGAAGTTGCAGGAGTGGATTAAACATGAGAAGCTAAAAGTGGTTATTATTTTCGAGGGACGTGATGCGGCAGGGAAGGGGGGTGTTATAAAAACCATTACCGAATGCTTAAACCCTCGTTATTGTCGTGTAGTTGCTCTTGGAGTTCCCACCGAGAAGGAGAAGACTCAGTGGTACTTCCAACGCTACGTACCACACCTTCCTGCTGCCGGCGAAATGGTTCTTTTCGACCGTAGTTGGTATAATCGTGCAGGCGTAGAACGGGTAATGGGATTTTGTTCTGAGCATGAATACCTGGAATTCCTTCGATCCTGTCCGGAGTATGAGCGTATGCTTGTTCGTTCGGGGATAATGGTTATCAAATACTGGTTTTCTGTGAGCGACAAAGAGCAGGAGAAACGTTTTCAGGCAAGGATTGACAACCCTGTTAAACGCTGGAAATTAAGTCCTATGGATATTGAATCGAGGAGTAAGTGGGTTGAATACTCCAAGGCAAAAGATGATATGTTTGCCCATACCGACATAAAGCAAGCACCCTGGTATGTGGTTCATGCCGACGATAAGAAAAGAGCCAGGCTAAACTGTATTAAGCACTTTTTAAGCCTGATAGAGTATAAAGATCTTACTCCACCTCCTTTGGAGTTACCACCCCGTAAAGTGGACAATTCATACGTAAGGCCACCAATTACAGATCAAACCTTTGTGCCTGACGCTTATTGATCTCTTGACCAAACAACTATTCCAACCGAATGATCACTCCTAAAACCCCATAGTGGAATAGGGAGAATGTGTAAACTGTGGCGTTGTCTGCACCACCCTCAAGAATTCGGTACCCTGCTTTTAGGGTTAAGTTTTCTGTACCCTTAAAGGTAACGGCTAAAAGAACATCTTCCGCCCTGCCCTGAGGGGCAGCAAGTGCATCGCCATTTAAAATCATCCCAATTCGCTCGGTGGGTTTCCAGTGAACGCTAAAGTTGATAAGGGGTACTATGCCAAGATCGGTTTTTTCCGATTCCATAATTCCGCTTCGGAAACCTATCAACGCATCCCTAACCTTGAGGGATAAGCCAACTCCTATATCAAAGCAATTGTTATCAATTAAGTGGTAACGATATGTTAACCTGTACGAATTGAACTTGTAAGTAGCATTCAGTGAGGAATTTGCCGGATATGTTTCGCCCTGAAAAATAACATCCCTATCCACTGATCCCTTATAATTGATGTTCAATGGCGCATAAAGCGCCAGAATCTCATGCCCCTGTTTAAATCTGTAGCCAACATTTACCCTTGAGAATATATTTGGATTTGAATTCAACTCATCGGAAAGAGAAACAAGGGTTCCTGTACTCCCCGGAATACGAACATCGTTATACCCGGTGGCAATTATTCCAGTTTCAATATCAAATTTTAACTGAGCTCTTGCTACCTGAGTCAGGTGTAGAAAAAATAAGATGATTAAACAAAATGCCAGCCTGTAGTATATTATAAGTTGATTATATTTCATGTCTTTTTTGATTTTGTAGTATTAAAAAGCAAAAGCACTCATTTTGAAGCTAAGATATTACTTCTTTTTACGTTCTTTGTATTAAATGCACCAAAGTGACTATAATATTGCCAAAATGAACGCACAGCCTTCTAAGCCAGCAGGTTCATACATTAGCTTTTTCAGTAATCTGGTGAAGGAGAAGGGAGGAATAAACCTTGCACAGGGGATTCCTGGCTTTCAGCCTCCTGAGGAGCTGTTAAAATCGCTTACCCATGTAATTTCTGATAATGTTCATCAGTATGCCCCTGGTGTTGGAGACTATAAACTATTGGATACACTTGGAAAGCATTATTCGAAGGAATTTAGTGTTGACGTAAATAATTTTCTTGTCGTACAGGGTGCCACCGAAGCCCTCTCGCTTATATATACTTACCTGTTTCAAAAGCTAAAAGGGAACTTTTCAGTGCTAAGCTTCGAGCCAGCATACGAAAGCTATAGCCAATTACCTGCAATTTTTGGTCAGAAGTATGTTAACTTTCCTCTGAACGATAGCTACTCATTTAGTGAAAAAGATTTTGTACAAACTGTCATCAGCAATAATGTTAAGCTGGTCTTTATAGCATCACCCGGCAATCCTTTTGGAAAGGTATGGAGCAAAGAGGAGGTTGAAACTCTTGTTGGTCTATCGCAGGAGCTTGGTTTTTACATAGTTTTTGATGCGGTATATAAGGAACTGTATTTCGAGAGACCACCTTACATCCCATTTGGAATCAGTTCGCCCAATGTCTTTTACGTTAATAGCTTTTCCAAGATGCTTTGCATAACAGGTTGGCGGATAGGTTACCTATATGCTCACGAAAGCCATCGCGAAGCGATACGTTCAATTCATGATTATATTGGACTTTGTGCACCCTCGCTACTTCAGAGAGGCATAGCCAATTATCTGGAGGAGAATAACTTTGGTAATGATTTTTTGGATTCACTCCGAAGGAAGGTTAACCAAAGTTTTACTAGTCTTTCAGCAGTTTTGAGTCAAAATGGTTTTTACATTCCACACATCAAGGGAGGATGCTTTATCTGGACAAGGCTTCCTGAAGGGATAACCAATGGGTTTCACTTTGCACACTCGCTTTATCAAAACACAGGCGTTGCTATTATCCCCGGTGAACATTTTAGCCCAAATTGCAACAATTGGGTAAGATTTAACATTGCAAGGCCACTCGAAGAGATTGAGAAAGCGGCAAATCTTATTGTCAATTATATCCGAAAACTCTAGGACTATGTGGTTAGCATGGGTTGTATTCGTAACTCTATGTACGCTGTACACAGCAATGGTTATTGCGTTTACTGCCGGGCTAAATAGGATTAAGGATAGAAAAGTTGAGAGTACAGAACACCCCTTTTCGCTATCAGTTATAATACCGTTTCGCAACGAGGAGCAAAATATCGATTATTTGATGCAGTCACTTATAGATCAGGATCTATCGGATGATCTGTACGAGATCATTATGGTGAATGACCATTCAACAGACAATGGTTTGCAGATAGTTCATAAATGGCAATCGAGAATTAAAAATCTAAATCTATTGGACTTACCTGATGGGAAGACAGGGAAAAAGCAAGCGATTGCCTTTGGCATTGAGGCAGCCAGGAATAGCCGAATTGTGTTAACTGATGCAGATTGCACACATCCAAGGTCATGGCTTTCGACAATTTTATATGAGTTCCATCATTCTGAGGCATCAATGATAATTGGGCCAGTAATGCTTTCGCCGGCAAAAACAATTTTCCAAAAAATGCAGGCATTGGAGCATGCAAGTTTAACTGCCAGCACGCTGGGTGCATGTGGGTTGGGCTTACCATTCATGGCCAGTTCCGCCAATCTTGCCTTTGATAGAGAGCGTTTGGGATTTAATAAAGATATGCTGAATTTATCCCAATCGTCGGGCGATGATGTTTTTCTGCTGCATAGTGCCAAGCGTAAGGGTGTTGAAAAGATTTGTTGTATCCATTCGCCCAATACGCTTGTGCGAACAAAACCGGCTGGAACTTTTTCTGATTTTATTTTTCAAAGAGCACGATGGGCATCAAAGGCACCAGCCTACCGCGATTGGCAAACAATAGCATTTGCTGCTATTGTTCTGCTTTTTAACCTTATGATTTTAGGATTAATGATTAGTGCTCCTTTTCTTGAAACCGTTTGGCTTCTGTTAGTTTTAGGTTTTACTCTTAAGCTTTTGGTCGATTTTCCGTTGTTATGGACTTTTCTAAGAAAATACCATGAAACATCGCTTTTAAAAGTTTTCTTACCCCTTCAGTTTCTCTATCCCCTTTATATTGTGTTAGCCTTCAGTAGCTCTGTATTGATGCCAGTGATGTGGAGGGGGCGAAAAGTGATAAAATGAGGACGGTATCCAATACTGGCATCAATTTTCTTTAAATATTTACAGCCTACTTCTTTTCCAGTTCAAGACCCTCGAGTTTTTTCAATTCCTTTTCCAAGTCATTCATTAGCTCTTCTTTATCTATTCGCTCAAAGCTGGAATCAACATCCCACGTTATTCTCTCCACATCAAAATTTAAAATATCCTCCGTTATTTTCTGCATTTCCTTTCGGATTGTCTCCATGTCAATACCAATCATAATATTCTCTTTTTCTTTTTCAATATCTGCCATAATGCGTTGAATATCGATTTCCTTGATTTGTTTTCTAGTTTCCTCCATTTGGCGTTTAATCTCCTCTAAATCAATTTTATTAATCTCTTCAATGGATTTCTGGATGGAATACAGTTCCCTATCGATATCTATCTCCTTTATGGATTCGAGGCTTTTCTCAATTTCTTCCCTAATCTTCTCAAAGTCTACATTTTGCATTTCCTCCATAGCCTTTGCAACCTCAATTTGCACTTTTTCCATGTCAATCTTAACGTCTTTCATGGCCTCCTTCACATCCCTTTTAATTACCTCAAAATCAATTTCCTCAATCTGTTTCATAGCTGTTTTTATTTCCTCTTTTGCCGATTCAATTTCAGCAATGGTTCGATCAACCTCGGGTTGATAATTTTCAAACTCGCTTTCAGGGATTTTCTTGCCATCGATATACAGCTCGGCAATGGCTCCATTTTCGAGCGTGAGTTTCATCTTCTTCCTTTTACCATCCTTGTCGATAAAGGTTCTTACGATGGTATTGTTTTGGATATCAATATCATCGAATTTCTGTTTCCGTTTTGTTGTATCCTTTAAAGTCACAATGTCGACGTGCGTTGATTTAAGGATGGGACGATTTTCAACAGTCGTATTGTCAGTTTGGGTAACAACGATTTTATTATCACCTACCATGCTAGTTGCTTTAAAGCTAAAACTCAGCGAGGCTACAATAACCCCCATCAAAACAATGAGGGTCGCAATGATTCTATCGCTAGAATTCGATTCAATTTTTGGTTCCATAATCAGTCTTTTTATTCGATTTATAAGTTGATTTTTGTTTCCTGCAAAGGCAACCGCCGAGTAACTTTTTGCAGGGATATACTCATGAACGCTCACAAGTGCTTTGGCATACGCAAGCGATCCTTGGCAAACTGTAAGGGCAATATCATCGCAGCAATTCTCCCTTTCGGAACGAATAGCCGTGGAGATATACCAAACCGCAGGATGAAAGAAGAAAAGGATTTCAACCAGGGTTTGCAGGAGGTTAACTAAGAAGTCGTTGCGCATTACATGCGCCATCTCATGGGCAATAATGGCCTCCACCTGATCTTCGGGAATCCCCGTAAGCATACCAAAGGGTACTATTACCACAGGTTTAAGGTGACCTAATACCATTGGAATTTTAACTATTACTGATTCCAGATACGCAATGTTTTTTTGGAGCGAAAGCTTTTGCTCAATTAAGCGGAACCGCTGCACCCATTTTTCATCGACTCGAGTAATATGCCTTTTCTCAATCCTTTTTAGATATGAGAGTCCGAGCAGGAACTTTATAACGAAGATTGCAATTCCAATACTCCAAACATTGATTATCAATGGGAAGTAACTGTCAATATGATCCAGAAAGTTAAGATTAAATAGGTACGATTCTGAGAAATCCTCCGATTGTTGTCGCTGGTTGAAATTATGCAGCATGACACTAATATTTTCTCCAGAAACAGCCTTATCTATTTCGTTTTGTGGTGGTTGATAGTGTTTAACAAAGTTCAATACTGCAATGCCAAGGATCATTACTATCGATGAAATGGCAACTATGTAGCGAATATGAGATGAAATATTTCGGAAGATTTTTAAGAAAAACCATAACACGAAGGCAATTATTGAGGCTTGCCAGATTATGTTAACCAGTGTCCACCCAAGAGCGATGATTAGCTCACTTGAAATGAGTTGATTGATTGCTAGCATAGCTATTGTTTTTTATTCTCGATGCTTTGTATCAGCTTCTTAATCTCGTTAAGTTCTTCCTTCGAGGGGTTATGATTACCCAACGCCTGCATCACTAGTTTCATTGCCGATCCGGCAAAAGCTTTTTTCACAAATCCATCCAACAGTAAACTTTTGGTTTCAACCTCATCGATAGTATGAGAGTAGATATGTTGCTTGCTCTCCTTGTTTACGTTCAGCATCCCTTTGTCGGCCATGATCTGCATGATTTTTAGTGTGGTGGTATAGCCAACTTCCTTGGCGCTATTCTGCTTCTCGTTTACATATTTTACTGTTGAAGGCCCATCCTGCCAAAGTATTTGTAATATCTCAAGTTCGGCTTCGGTAGGTTGATTTTTTTTAGGCATATTCATAGATTAAAGACGATTTAATTGTTCAATCCGATGCACTACGAAACATTTCGTAGTACAAATATATACGACAATTTTCGTAGATGCAAGTTTTTGTACGATTTTTTTCGTAGATGAGGTATTAAAAAGTGTTAAAATGTCAAAACGCTGTTATTTAATGATATGGGAGATAAGGTATAATGATTACGTTACTGATAGGGTAAAGTTATATTCGAAAAAAACTAACTTTGAATTTTCAAATTCATAAGAATGCCCAAGCTCAACTTAAAAGAAGGTTCTCCATGGCATATCGCCGGAAGGCGATTTTTTGCCAAGAAACTTTCGCTAACCTCAGCACTTTTCATTGCATTTGTGGCATCGATTGCCATTTTTGGCTACCTGATTGTTCCCGATTCAACACCAGGGGCTAACAATCAGCACCTTGAACTGGCTACAAAAAAACCTGGTTTCAGCTGTACATTTTTACTTATTCCCTCAACTTCGGATAACCAAAGTGTTGGAATTATCAGAAAGTTCATTCAGGGTAAGAGTAATTCATTTCGTGAGGTACCAATATTATCCTATAAATTTGACAGAGGTAATATTATAATAACGGAGTACTCCGAGCCAGAGGACAGCATTACCATTGAATCTACCTTGAAAATTGCCGACATTCTTTTCCCTCAACATCAACCACAAGATATTGAATGCTCTGAAGATTCTTTGATATTATTGGGAAATGGGAGCAGGATGTCCTATTCTTACGTTGAATTGGCAGAGAAAATAGAGAGAAAAAATATTATAAAACGAAGGTTTTTGCTGGGAACCGATAGGTTTGGTCGCGATATGCTTAGTCGCTTGATAATTGGAGCAAGAGTTTCGCTATCGGTGGGTTTTATCGCAGTGGCAATTTCGTTGCTTATTGGGATAACCCTTGGTGCAACAGCAGGCTATTTTCGGGGATGGTACGATGATATGGTGATGTGGCTGGTTAACGTTGTTTGGTCAATCCCCACATTGCTCATGGTTATAGCTTTAACAATGGTATTGGGGAAAGGTTTTTGGCAGATATTTGTTGCAGTTGGACTAACCATGTGGGTAGAAGTGGCAAGGGTTGTAAGAGGGCAGGTTATGAGTCTTCGAGAGAAGGAGTTTGTTGAGGCAGCCAAAGTAATGGGATTTGGAACAGGACGGATAATCTTTCAGCACATACTACCCAATATACTGGGTCCGGTAATAATAATTTCTGCAGGAAATTTTGCCACTGCGATACTCCTCGAGGCAGGGTTAAGCTTTCTGGGTATTGGCGTTCAACCTCCAACCCCTTCGTGGGGAACCATGATCAAAGATCATTATGGATTTATTATCATGGATAAAGCTTTTTTAGCCATTCTTCCCGGTATTGCAATAATGCTATTGGTGTTAGCATTTACCATGATGGGCAATGGATTAAGGGATGCCCTAGATCCAAAGGAGGTTTAAATGTAAGCATATTTGCTAAGCTCACCATCCAGCAAAATCTCATTACCTTTTAAGTGGATAGTTCTCTGGTTCGTTTGCAACTTCAACAATAACCACAAATAGCCCCTTAAGAATATTGGCCATGTTCTCATAGTTTATCTTTTCAGGAGTATCTGTAACCTCATGGTAATCACCATGAGTGCCCGTGCTAACAACTAATGCTGGGATGCCTTGACGAATGAAAGGGTAATGATCGGAGCCAAAGTACCACATCAAACTTTCAGGGAACTTTTTATGGCGATGAAAGTTAATATCGTCGATTTGTTTATCGATTGATCGTAGTACTTTTTTCATCTCTTTCCTATACCCACGAAGGATCCAGGTATAGGCATACCCTGGATTTTTTAATGAATTATCAGAACGACCAATCATATCCATATTGATAACCATTACCGTTTTTTCTAATGGGAAGACAGGGTTTTTTACGTAGTAGTTAGAACCATTTAACCCTGTTTCTTCAGCCCCAAAGGCTATGAAAACTATGCTCCTTCTGAACTCAAAACCATTTTCCTGCGCTTGTGAGCACATACGGGCAAGTTCCATAACTCCAGCAGTTCCCGATGCATTATCATCGGCACCATAATAAATTCCCCTTGCTGATTTTCCAACATGATCATAATGCCCGCAGATGATGATAACCTCATCCTTAAGATCAGCACCTTCGATGTACCCAATTACATTATCGTCGTAAGTATGAACTTCGTTCACAAAAAACTTTGTTTTGAATGTTACGCTGGTAAGGGTTTGTTCTTTATAATGGCTGGATTTTTCGCTTCGTCTTAAACTTTTATTGATTGCTTTAAGATTATTGCCATAGAGGGATTGAAATATTTCATCGGAGAAGAGAAAAACTTTGATGTTTTTACTCGAATCAGGTATGTAGCTGTGAAGCCATCTGAAATCCCTTGAACCCATTCCGAACAAACCTTCGGAATATTGCATGTTTCCACTTAATCGCTCATTTGTGATTATTTTTTTTGTTGAGGATTTCTTACCAAGGAGTGATACGGCAAAGTATTCGTAAGGGGTTGATGAAGAAATATTCCTTACCTTTTCTATGGCTTTGTCTATATTTTCGGCAGTAATATGGAGTACTGTGTCTCCTCCACCAGGGCTTTTTCTTGAAATTTCTGATCCAATGAACTTTAAGGGGATGGTCGTACTATCGGTAAATGGGATTGATGAGCTAAAAGAGTAGCTGTTCCCCGAGAGTAACCATTTATCATCAACCTTTAAATGTGTTTCCCCTCTTTCTGTATACCTAACAGGAATTTTTTGAAAGTAGGGTTCATTACTTTCGGATATAGTTTTTAACCCTATTTTTTTAAATTGGCAAGCTATGTATTTTGCAGCTTTTTCTCTTCCATCCGAAGGGAATTTGCGCCCCTCAAGGCTATCGGATGCCAATATGAAAATATCCTGCGCTATTCGCTTGGTAGAAATGTTTACCTGCAAGTCCGACTGGGAATAAGCTAGTAAAGAAGTTGCAATCAGGGAGAAAATAAATATAAATCTCATTTAATAAATCTTAAAAAAACAATAATATGGCACTATAAGGAGAAAACCCTAAATATATCACTTTTTTTACCAACGCTTTAAGAAGGTATAAAACATTCGGGTAAAGATGGATATAAGTACGATAAATAAAAAAGGTCGGCATGCACCGACCTAAAGAAATATTGTAAATTCAAACTTTTACAGCTCAACAATTTTTTGGGAGGTTTCGGCACCATTTACATTAAGTTTAACGATGTAAGCACCCTTTGAAAGTCCCATTTCTTTTGCAGAAAACTTGAAATTCTTTTCTCCAGCAGTATCATTTCCGGTGTACAAAACTTTTACCAAGCGTCCATTTAAATCATAAACCGAAAGGTTTATTTTAGAATTATTTTCAAGGTTAAAACGAATGGTTATCTGATCACGATAAGGATTTGGGAAAACAGAAAAACCAAGGTTTTGTGCCATTGTGGTAATATCCAATGGAGTAGTTTTTATTGGATTATAAGCTGCTTGGGTAGATACATGTGTGCGACCATTCTCAAAGAACGAAGTACTTTGGATAAATACAAGGATTGGGAAGCGGTGTTCATTGATATACCAACGGTATGTTACGGTTTCGATTTCGTAACTTCTGTTGTTTAAGGTTTGGGTATATGACTTGATCTCCTTGACCCTAAGGGCATTATCGTAGGTCATGTTTTCAGGGAGCATTAGTGTCCCCATTCCATCACCACTAACAGCATACGAACCCTGAATTGAACCTAACACCCTATCGTTGCTATTGTAAGTTCCGCCAAACGATCCAGCGTAAGAACTACCATAGGTAAAAGGGTATCTCATTTTAACAAAGGGCTGATCGTAAACTATAGTTGTATTTCCACTTCCAGACATAAATCCATGTTGCTCGATGCTAATTTCATTGGCTTTAAAGTAAAAGTAATTTCCAAACTCTTCAAGTACAGTATTGGACTCAGTAAAAATTGCATATCCTTTCGAGAAGGCTGGATCATCGAGGGTTCCAGTAAAGTCTTTAACCAGTTCTAAACTTCTAAAATCCCATACTACGTTCATGCCTTCATTGCCGGGTTCGGCATATTTAGTAATCTTCATTTCATTAACATGATCGGCAACCAAACCATGGGACTGAAACTTAAGAACGGTTTGTGCTTGCAGAGAAGCAGCAATAATAACACATGCAATGGTTAAGTAAATTTTTTTCATGGCAAGAACAATTTTAGTTAATCGAAAAACAAATATATGAAATTTGTGAGAGAAATAATAGTAAAAAGTAAGCTTTCCCAAGAATTTTAACATTAAAAATTGCTAAAAGTTTTTGCGAATTATTATTTGTCTTGAAATCAGAACAAAAAGTGTACAGTATAGAAGAACCATTAAGGAAGTTACAGTAAGGGAGGGAGACTTACTAATATTTTGTGAGAAAAGATCAGAACCACTAATGTTAAATTCAATCATATCGCTAAGAGAAATGCCAACAAAGTCGGGCATGGGGGTTAGTTTAGATATTATTTTTGCGGGCATAAACCTTACTGCAGATTCAGGGATTATGGCTCTGATGATTGGTTCAATAGGGAAAAAGTATAGAAGATACATTATTATTGAAGGCCCCGGTGTTCGAAAAATAAAAACAAAGAGTAATGCGAGCAAGGTATATGCTAGTGCCTGAATGTATAAAACTGGTAAATAGTTTAAACCATTGAGAAGATCGGTTAATGTAAAATTTGTGGTTTTAATAATTCCAATGATTAATCCTGTTAAAAAGACAAGCAACATGGCATAAGCAGCTACCAGAGTCATTACTAAAACCTTACCCCCAAGTAACTCATCTCTCGAAAGTCCATCAATTAGCTGTTTTCGGAATGTGCGAAATTGAAATTCGTTTGAAACTAATACAATGGCAAGAACGCCTAACAAAAGGTTGAACCAACTGGCAAACCAGGCAAGGGTATTCCATATATGGGGGAAATGAAATATTTTAAAAATGTTAATCCCTTGAAGATTAAACTGAATATTACTCGAAATAAGGGATATCAGCAGAAATAAAATAGCATGAAGTAGAATTAAAATCTTGAAAGTAGAATAATTCCAAGTTTTTATCCATTCAATACGGGCAATTCTTATTATCTTTTGCATCATCAGATCTGATTGAATTTACTTTTTCATGATTCTTTATTTGGATGCCCTTTAACTAATTCGAGGAATTGTGACTCAAGGCTTTTCTTGTGAAATTCAAGAGTGCTTATTATTATACCATTTTCTATTAACCATCTATTGAGTTCCGATGTTGTTAATCCCTCTTCCAATGAAATATATATGACATTGTCTTTTACTTCCTGAATGGAAACTTTCGGGTATTTCCTCAAACAATTTTCGAGGTCGTTCATATTCTCAGCACTTACTGATGCTAAAACTTTTTCTGAAAGCAATTCACTTACCTTTCCTTGTGCTATTTTTTCGCCATTTTTTAGTATTACCACATCGGTGCAAACTTTTTCAACCTCATCCAGAATATGGCTTGCTAAAATAATGGTTTTCCCCATTTCCGATTGTTTCATAATAATATCCCTAACCTCTGCAATCCCTTCAGGGTCTAGCCCGTTCGTTGGCTCATCGAGTACAAGTACATCAGGATTGCCAAGAAGAGCACTTGCCAAAGCAAGGCGCTGTTTCATCCCAAGCGAAAGGGTGTAGTATGCTGATTTTGATCTGTTTGATAACCCAACAAGGTCAAGGACTCTTTGAATGTCATTCAATCCCATTCTTCTAGCGAGTGCAACTATTTTTAGATTTTTTTCGAGGTTGAGGTAGGGAAAGAAATAGGGAACTTCGACTAATGCTCCAATATGTTTATTTGCATCTGGACCCTTGTTTCCATTGAACCATTGAAAGGATCCGCTATCAGGAAATTTAATGCTTAGTATTAAGCCGAGTGTAGTGGTTTTGCCACTGCCATTTGGACCAAGAACACCTAAAACTTGCCCTTGGTTGACTTCGAAGCTGAGGTTGGAAACAGCTTTAATCCTTCCAAACGACTTGGTTAAACCTTCTGCTTTTAATATGGTTTTCACTGTTTAATTTTATATTGAAAAGGTTGATCCATTTGAGAACCAACCTGTAATGTTATTAAAATTGACAATTAGAAACAAATAATAAGAACAAGAATCGTTTTGTAATAAGAAAGTTGAATGAAAGTGTTTTCTATAAAAAAAATAATAATTAGTTGCCGATCTCTGATATAAACTTGATACGCACCAGCCTAATCTCTTCTTCAGTAAAATCTTCCTCTCCAAGATAATCTAACGCCTCATCAATTGACTCGGTTTCAGCCTCATCCTTGAAGTAGTCGAAAATTTCATGTAGTTTCTCTTCTTCAATAACCTTGTTGATGTAGTAGTCAAGATTTAGTTTGGTCCCTGAGTTTACAATTGCCTCAATTTCACTAATAAGTTCATTAAATTCAAGATCCTTAGCATTAGCTATATCCTCAAGATCCATTTTCCTATCGATACTTTGTATGATAAAAACTTTGAGTAGCGATTTGTTGGCAACGGACTTAACCACCATATCCTGAGGACGAACGATTTCTTTATCTTCAACATAAGCTTTGATAAGGTCAATGAATTCATTACCATAACGTTTGGCTTTTCCAACGCCAACACCAGTTATGTTTTGAAGTTCCTCGATGGTAATGGGATATTGAATGGACATATCCTCAAGAGAGGGATCCTGAAATACAACGAATGGAGGTAAATTTTTCTTCTTAGCTATCTTTTTTCGTAAGTCTTTAAGCATTGCAAAAAGTTCTTCATCACAGGAACCTCCTTTGCCAGCCTGACCAATGCTTATGTCATCTTCCTCAGAATCCTCGTAGTCGTGATCCTGGGTAAACATTAAATCGTAGGGTTTTTTCAGGAATTCGTGGCCTTTTGGGGTGACTAGCAGAAGTCCATAATTTTCAATGTCTTTATCCAGAAACTTCATGACAAGGGCTTGACGAATTATGGCATTCCAGAATTTAATGTCTTTCTCCGCTCCCTCGCCAAACACTTCCAGTTTATTGTGCTTATATGATTTGATGGCAGTGGTTAGGTTGCCACATAGGATATTTGCCACATGCTCCGCCTTAAACTTTTCCTTAATGGCAATAATGGTTTCGAGCAGCAATTGAAGGTATTCTTTTCCTTCAAATTGCGTTTTGGGATGAATGCAATTATCACATGTGCTACAATTGGGTTCATTGAATTCTTCGCCAAAGTAGTGTAAAAGCATTTTTCGGCGACAAACTGATGATTCGGCGTAAGAAACAGTTTCCAACAGAAGTTGCTTGCCAATCTCTTGCTCTGCCACAGGCTTCCCTTGCATAAACTTTTCAAGTTTCTGGATATCCTTATAGCTGTAGAATGTGATGCACATTCCTTCACCGCCATCTCTACCTGCACGACCAGTTTCCTGGTAGTACCCTTCAAGGCTTTTGGGAATATCGTAATGGATCACAAAGCGTACATCGGGTTTATCGATTCCCATTCCAAAAGCAATGGTTGCAACTATTACATCAACTTCCTCCATCAAGAATTTATCCTGATTGCCACTTCGGGTAGCTGAATCCATGCCTGCATGGTATGGCAGTGCTTTTATGCCATTTACCTTGAGCATTTCGGCAATTTCCTCCACCTTTTTTCGGCTTAAGCAGTAAATTATCCCAGATTTACCAGCATTATTTCGAATGAATTTAATGATCTCTTTGGTGGTGTTCACCTTGGGACGAACCTCGTAGTAAAGATTTGGCCTGTTGAACGAAGACTTAAATATGCTGGCTTCAAGCATGCCAAGGTTCTTTTGGATATCATGTTGCACCTTAGGGGTTGCCGTAGCAGTAAGGGCAATAATTGGGGCACTACCAATTTCGTTAATAATAGGTCTTATACGTCGATACTCAGGTCGAAAATCGTGACCCCACTCAGATATACAGTGTGCCTCATCAATCGCGTAGAATGATATGGTTACCTGTTTCAGGAATTGGATATTTTCATCCTTTGTTAGTGATTCGGGAGCTACGTAAAGCATCTTGGTTTTTCCACTCAGCATGTCCTGTTTAACTCGCTGAATTTGAGTTTTGTTGAGAGAAGAATTCAGGAAATGGGCAATTCCATCTTCTAAGCTAAAACCTCGCATGGAGTCAACCTGGTTCTTCATCAGGGCTATTAGGGGTGAAATAATAATTGCTGTTCCTTCTGATATCAATGCTGGGAGTTGATAGCATAAAGATTTCCCTCCCCCGGTAGGCATAAGAACAAATGTGTCTTTCCCAGAAAGAATGTTACGAATGATTATCTCCTGATTACCTTTAAAACTTGAAAAACCAAAATATTTATGAAGATATTCGTTTAAAGATATGTCTATGTTTGTACTCATTTTTTCAGAAATGGCAAATATCTAA
>CAZDXY010000089.1:0-15611 GCA_964509385.1 uncultured Rikenellaceae bacterium | reverse complement strand
AGTAAAGTCCATTTCCCAAAATTAAACCTTTCCACAAAATTTGCAGTAGAACCATAAAAATGTAATTGATGGCAATGAAATTGACAAGTTGCTCCCTGCCGATCAAAGGAAAATAATAAATGCATCTGAAACATTTTTCAAAGATCATAATCCTTTTATCAGACATATAGTTAGGAGAACAAGAGAGTTCTTGGAGAATACCGTTGATCCGAAAACCGGGGAGCCATATTTAAAACCCATTCTGGTAAAACTGTTTGGTGAAAATGAAAACGAAGCCATTGTTTTACCAGGTTATCTGAAAGATGCTTACGAAACCGCCGAACTTTTCTCCGAGGAGCTCTGTAAACGGATGACTTCAGGTGGATTTATGCGTACCATGCTATTAAGGCGTATAGGCAGTTCCATTAAAGCTGGAGAGAATACGGCAAGAAAAATGCTCAACGAATGGGACACCCTCTTGGAAATGGAGAATTTGGATGAGATGGACTTTGAGGAGGAAGAGGAGGATAGATATATTGAATCTCAACAATTTCAAACATTACAGGGTGCTTCAAGAACCCTGACACCAAGAGAACGCGAACTGCTTGAAGTACTGTTGCAACATCTTGAGTCAAACAGAGAGCGGGATCCTAAGTATCATTATTTAAAGCAATATCTAATTGAAAAGAATTGGCTTGCCCTTGGTTGCATCATTTTCTCTCAATATTTTGATACCATATGGTTTATGGCATCCGAACTTTCCAAAGAAATGCCTGATTTGGAAATAGGAATTTATGCAGGGGGCAATAAGTCAGGCATCCTAAAGAATCAAGAGTTCCAGTTATATCAAAAAGACGACATCAAGAAAAGGGTTAAAGAAGCAAAAATCAAAGTACTATTTGGCACCGATGCTGCTAGCGAAGGTTTAAATCTGCAACGCTTAGGAACACTCATAAATCTTGACTTACCCTGGAACCCAACCCGATTGGAGCAACGAAAAGGGCGTATTCAGCGAATCGGACAACTCAGAGATGAGGTTTACATTTACAATATGCGATATAAGGATTCGGTGGAGGATAGGGTTCATCAGTTATTATCGGATCGATTGGAAAATATTCATCTAATGTTTGGCCAGATACCCGATGTTTTGGAAGATGTTTGGATTGAAGTTGCCCTTGGCAACAAGGAGGAAGCAAAAAATATTATTGATAATATCCCCCATAGGCATCCATTCGAAATGAAATACAATAAAATAGAAAACATCGACTGGGAAAGCTGCGCTGATGTTCTGAATAATGTTGAAAGGAAGCGGGTTTTGAGGGAGGGGTGGTAAAACTAATCAGACAAACTCTGTTAATAATGCTTTAAAAAAGTAGCATTATGAATATTGAATACTTAAAAAAAATTGAATTAGGGGCAAATCAAACTGAAGGATTTATTGTTAAGCCTATTGCTAGTACCCTTGGAACATACGATGCTTTTCCAGAATTTGAAACCCCATTTCAAAAGTTAAAGGGAGAAATTTCATTTCCCAAAAATATATCTGATTATGGTTATCAAGACTTCCTTGATGACTTTGATGATATGTTAGCTGAAAAAGATCACATTTATTCTGAGCAGGTTATAGTGGCTCTTACTTTCATTTTTCTTCATATTAGAGCAAAGGATTTGACTACTCAAGCTGCCTGGAGCAAATTCCAACGAAAGTTTTTTACTTCCTGCCAACTTCATTTGGAGTTCCCAACTGAAATGGTACTTAAAGAAGTGCAGCCATCGATAAAACTGAAAAACTATGAAATTGGAGTGTTTGATTTTGAGTCATTAAAAACAAAAGTTGTAAAACACACACAATCAGATTTTGCACTCCGCCTAGCCAAGGAACGAAATTTTAACTTACAAAATAAGAAATTCTTAAGTTTTAAAAGGGTTGAGACAAAGTGCTCTATCCTAAATGTAATTAAGCTTTTGGATGGTAAATATTTTCCGGTAAATCAATGTAATGCTCTTTTTGATGTTTACTTTGAGGCATTAAGTGTTGCTTGGTTTAACCAGTTTTGGGAAGAATTAGAGCAGCAACAAACTGTTTCGGTTGCACTCGGGGGGATTTATTATGATTTAACCTGGTTTCGAGATTTTAATGTAGGCAAGGGTCTGCAGATTGCTGTTTATACTCACATTGATGGAGAAAACAAACAAGGATGGGTAATTCCAATTGACCTCAGGTTGACTACTTTAAAAATTGATTCTAAATCCCGCCCAGAGGAACTAAATGTTAAAATACAGGAATACTATGCAGGGTTAGATGATACTGAAACCAACTTTGTAAACTTAATTAATGTATTAACCGAATTTATTGCACAGGGAAACCGCCTTCTTTTTCATAATAAAATCAATGAAGCCTTTTTAAATTTCTGGATAGGTTTAGATGCAGTGCTAAATGATGATGATAAACTTGCCCAGTCTAAACTACTTAAGAAAAGAGTAGCCTTGCTTACTTTTTCCACAATGGGGAAATCGTATCAAGATCAATTTGCCAATATTGAAGAACTCTATAGTTTAAGAGGAGGCTTGGTTCATGCAGGAAAACCTGTAAGTCGCCAAAAATCAATTGAAATTTGCAATATTGCTGAAATTGTTCTTGAAAGTTTGTTCATTGCACATAACAAAGCAAAAGCAAATAAAGAGTTGTCAATAGATTTATGGTTTAAAGATATTGATGACTTTTCGCATTTATTAATTAACAATGCCAAACCAGAGAAATTATCACCTTTTTTTAAAAAGTTTAGCCCAGTGTAAAAAGACTAATAAACTATTAGATATCTAATTCTTATAAAAAATTAAACGCATTATTCATGGAGCTAAAAGAGCGAATACAGTTAATTTTTAAAAATGCTCTAAAGGAAAACGATTATAAGGATTGGAGTTATTACCAATCATTAGGCTATGTTGTTCCAGCTGACTTGCCTCCACCGCAGGATGATAACTACTTACTTTCAGACCAGGGATATTTATTGTTTTCTACAGGCTGCAAAAATATTTTGAAGGAATCAAAAGAGTTAACTGAAAGAAAAGAGTTTCTGAGTGCCTTTAATGCTTATAAAACTATAATTAGGGAATGTGCAAAACTTTACAAAAAGTTAATTGAAGGCTTCTTAATAGTAGAGCATGAACTAGTTTATTTGGTTCTAACTACATCATATGAAGCAAGATTGGGTATTATTCAGCTTGTTACAATTGCATCCGATGAAGGAATAAATCAAAAAGTATTTGATTGGATTACAAGTGAAATACTTAGGGTGGAATATACTTACCGTAGTCATTTTGTTTATTTAAGTGATCTTTTTTTTGAATTGTATTCAAAACAAGAGGGGTTTAAATCGTTTTCAAATACTAGGATTCACACTCTTAATAACAGTAAAGCATACCCTTATAAGTTTATTCTAGCAGCTAAATACTATGCAGACAACGATTATAAGGCAATTGAAAGCCTTGTTTTAAATAACCCTCTAGTTTTTAGGCTGATGCAATATATAATAGAGCTTCATTTTATTGATGAAAACCATAAGCCCGCTTTGAAGTATGCTTTTCAATATCTTGAGGAATATGGAAAGGAAAGGAGCTATTTGTATAACATGGAAGATAAGGAAAGGATAAAGAAATTCCCTGAATATCCAGGCATTGATTTATATACTTTGGATGTTCACTGGATGGTAGATTTTGTGATTAATACCCTTGCTAAAGATGAATTATATGATGATGCTATAGAATTTATTATTGATTCCGAAAATAAATATAAAGTTGGGTCAATTGATAACTACATCAAGTTAACCGAAAAACTACCTTCAAACAAAAGAATACAGTTTTTTGATAAACTGTCCATCAAGGCAGCAAACAGTTCAGTTTTTCCGTCACGCGACATATGCCGGTATATTGATAACTGGCAACCGTTTGTTGAATCCATGAAGAAGAATTCTCGATTTGCCGATACTTTTAAAGTTTACCAAGAGTACAAAGACGAATTAAAACCATATACCAAAGAAATTAGTAAAATCTTTGAGCACCAAATTATTGAATATATTGGGAAGGATTCAGGAAGTAGTAGAATGCAATTCGTTTTAAATGTATTAAATGAACTACTAACAATTGATAGCAACACCCTTTTTGAAGTACTAAAAAAAATTCAACTTAAGTATTCAAGAAGAAAATTACTAATGGGTTATTTGGATGAATTTGTTGTAGAAAAAGGAATTAAAGAAATCTAGGCAAGAAGAAAGCAAAAGGAAATAAGCCAAAGGTAAGGATATGGAATCAACCCACCAAACCGATTAGTAAGCATGAATTTTCCAGAATAGTTACTTTAATTGGTCTTTCATTGGTCTTTCAAAAGTATGAGTGAGATAGAAATTGATATATTATCACAAAACTAATTTGTAGATAGTTATGGGAAATTCTGACGATCAAATAAACAAGCTCAAAAAATTTCTTCAGGAGCAAGCAGCCAACGAGCAGGATCTCACCAAAAAAAGGGTAAATGATATTATGGGCGAGCTGTTCGAAAGCGGTCGCGATGAGATGAAGAGGATAACCACCGATTTTGAGGTTGAAATGCCCGATGAATCTCTTATTGGTGATTACGTGTGCCTTAACAATATCCTTGTTGCTGGCTTTAAAACCCCTGAAGAAGGTGAAAACGTTGGTCCGCGCAGGCCAATTTTTACCGCCAATGATCTAATTTTTGATCAGGGTAAATATTTAATTGTATCACCAAAACTTCTAGGTCTTTCAACCACTGCATACATTAAATACATTGATGAACCGGCAATAATCTTCAGGGAGTGGGATAGCAAAGCGCTATTCTTCTTTGCGCTTAAAAATGAATCAATAGCAATAAAGATGTCGGGTCTCGAGTGCTTTAGGCTCAAACCTTCGGCTACCGAAGATTTCGATTTGGAGTACGTTTACCTAATGATGAGGGCTGGAGAGTTTATTAACCAGTTTAAGCAGGGGATCAACACCAAGAGCCTTTTAAAGGGATGGATTCCCAATGCCCCGCTTGATGTCCAAAAAAGAATTATTGAAAATGACCGTAAGCATCTTTTAAAGGGATATTTTAAAAGCTAATAAGTAGTTTTTTGTTTACTCCCACTCTCGGGTATGAAAAAGGCATAAATGCATTTTTAGAATATAAATTTGTTTTATGTTTATAAAACTCTTATATTTGTATGAAAATTCATTCATATATATCGTATATGTTATTCAATGACTGATAAATCATACATAAATTATTATTTGCTAAGCGATAAGGCAATTGCTGAACTCATTGGTAGCTATGTCAAGCATCATCGATTGCATCAAAACAGAACGCAGCATTTACTTGCCCGCGATGCTGGCATTAGCCGTTCAACGCTAAGCCTTTTGGAGCGTGGAGAAACGGTTACTCTTGCTACCCTTATTCAGGTTCTTAGGGTGCTTGATAAGTTGGATGTTATGGAGGTATTCTCGATACAGCAAACCATAAGCCCCTTGGCTTTAGCCAAGCAGCAGAAAAGCCAAAGGAAACGAGCCAGAGGTAAAAACATGGAATCAACCCAACAAACCGATTGGTAAGCATGGACGTTGCAGAAGTAAAAATATGGGGTAATCTGGTGGGAGCGGTTGCGTGGGATCAAAACGCTGGTGTTGCTGTATTCGAGTTCGATCCAAACTTCAAGAGTAAAAAATTGGATTTGGCACCCCTAAAAATGCCCATTGGCTCGCCAAGTAGCATTTTCTCTTTTCCGGAGCTAAAAAAGAAAAGCGATAGCTTAGAGCTAGATACATTTAAAGGGCTTCCAGGCTTACTTGCCGATTCGTTGCCCGATAGATATGGTAATCAGTTAATAAACTTATGGTTAGCGCAGAATGGTCGCCCACAGAATAGCATGAACCCCGTTGAGATGCTCTGCTTTATTGGCACAAGGGGAATGGGAGCCTTGGAGTACCAGCCTGCTACAGTAAAGGAGGGAAAGCGTTCATTCTCTATCGAAATTGATAGTTTGGTTGAGATTGCGCAGAGGATGCTCTCACAAAAGGAAAGGTTCTACACCAATTTGCAAAGTGACGAAGCGGATGCGGTAACGCAGATTTTACGAATAGGAACTTCTGCAGGCGGTGCCCGCCCCAAAGCAGTAATTGCATACAATCCTAGAACGGGCGAGGTAAAATCGGGACAAACCGATGCACCCAAAGGGTTTGAGCATTGGCTTATAAAGTTGGATGGGGTTAGCGATGTGCAGCTTGGCGCAACCACAGGTTATGGTCGTGTTGAAATGGCATACTACAATATGGCAAAGGCTTGTGGTATTGACATAATGCCATCGAGGTTGCTGGAGGAGAATGGTAGGGCACATTTTATGACAAAACGCTTCGATAGGGACGAGGGAAACACCAAGCATCACATCCAAACCTTCTGTGCGCTAAAGCATTTTGACTACAACCTTGTAACCAGTTTTAGCTACGAGCAGCTTTTCCAAACCATGCGGGAGCTGAATTTAACCTACCCCGAGGCAGAGCAAATGTTTCGCCGTATGGTTTTTAATGTACTGGCTCGTAATTGCGACGATCATACCAAGAATTTTGCCTTTCGGCTAAAAAAGGATGGCAAATGGGAACTTGCTCCCGCCTACGACCTTTGCCACGCCTATCGCCCCGGAAGCGATTGGGTAAGCCAGCATGCCTTAAGCATAAATGGCAAAAGATTAAACATAACCAGGGAAGATCTTTTGTTGGTAGGAAAATCCATTGGCAGTAAAAATTCAGCCAACATTATCGATGAGATAAACCAAACCGTAAGCCGCTGGAAAACATTTGCCGATGAAGTTGGTGTAATCGCTAAGCTTAGGGATGCCATTGCTGCTACTTTGGTTAGTTTATGAAATATATTTGGCAACTGTAACATTTAGCAATTGTTTTCATTTTGGAAATAGTTCGAATAGAGGGAAAAATCCAGGTAAAATGAATAGTTGAGTTTAATGAACCTACTTTTTATCTGCACCTACAATGAGGTGCGCAGCCGAACTGGGCAGGAAATCTTTGGCTCATTAGCAACTTACGAAGCAAAATCGGCAGGAACTGATCCCTGGGCTAAGGTAAAGGTTAGCCCAGAGTTGCTTCGTTGGGCAGATGTGGTTATTGTGATGGAAAATGTACACAGGCAATTTCTTTATGAGAAATTCGAAAAGGAAGCCCAAAACATCAAAATATTTGTGCTAAACATCCCTGACGATTACTACTATATGCAACCCGAGCTGGTTGAGATACTTAAGGAAAAAGTGGAGGGTTTAATTCTCTAATTCAATACTCATCAATTCCCAGTAACTTAGATTTGGGTGTAAAACATCATCGTCATCGTAGTATTTTGGTATAACCTGAACATCAATATCTTCAATTTTGTATCTTCTTAACGAACCATCATTTCTTTGTCCAATAGTGTACCAATAGTAACCATTATCATCTTCAACCAGATATAAAGGGATGATTTCAACACTTTTATAATCACCATCGCTGTAGTACCTAATGCTTACTTTTTGCTTGCAAAACATTGAATCTAGTACCTTGAATAGGCACATTCGCATCCCTGTATTTGGATAAACATTCCCAAAATGTACCCTATTTGATATATATTTCATTTCATCAATGCTGATTCTCATTCGCTTAGCAATTTTTTCCAGAGTACTAATAATACTCCTTACCACGAACGAACCTTCAAACGGTCGAAGGTTCTTCAAGGCCATAAGAATAAGAGCTAGCTCATCGTCGGAGAAAACTACATCAAATTGCGTATTATCTTTTCCATAGTAGTAGCCTTTTCTTTTAGAATGGTATTGAATATCCAAATCGAATTCGTAACGCAACGTTTCAATATCCTTCTCGAATGTTTTAATGGAAATGGGATAACCATGTTCCTCAAGAACATCCATAATCCTTTGCCTGCTGGGATAGGTTCTGTGGCGTAGCATGCTATCGATTATTCGGTATCGCTTGTAGGGATTCTTGGTTGTTGGCATAGGGATAATTTTTATTACAAGTTACAGCTTTTTTTTTATTCCCTACCAAGACTAGGGATTAAAAACGTATCATGTAAAAAAGGAAATTGTAAATCAAAGCTAAAGCATATGGACGATCAGGAAAACAAGAAACCAAACCTGCAGATTACGGAGCTCTTTGGAGCAAAGGCTGGTAACGACTGGTATAGGTTTTTTTACGGAATTATTAAGAGAAATGTCGACCAAAATGGCAATCCCCATCTATACTCCAAGATCACCATGGATAATGGTTTTGTATGCTCATGCTCCGAAAGTCAGCAAAAGCTGAGCAGAAAACTGGATGAACTGGTGCTTTTGGTGCTGGATTACGAACTGCACGCAAACATTTCAAAAACCTCGAAAATTGCAAATGAGCAATTTTATCATAGCTGATTTGATCTTTAAATCTAGTTTAATCCGTATTTGGTCTTAAACTCATCAATCCAATCGCTATGTACTTGATACTTTGAAATTGATTCTACCAACTCCTGGATAGTAATCAATACAAGTTTATCCTGATGGTTTACCGGCAGAAACTCCCGAAGCAACGGAATTAAACCCCTATTATCAGTGCTTACAAAAACGGGGCTACGCTCATCGTAAAGCAACACAAAGGTTCCATCCTTTTCGATGCTCAGGAGTAACTCCCTAAAGAACTGGTAGTAGTTAACTAAAACACAAATCTTTTGATCTTCAAGAACTTTAGCAAAGCCATGCTTATCTATTAAATCCCAGTATTTTCGTCCGATGAAATGTAAAAAACAGCTGGATTTATCATTAATAGGATTTCTGCCGTTACAGTTGCCTTTTGAAAAAACTGAGCAGCCCCCAAATTCTGCTTCTACCAACTTGCTTTCAATGAAGATAAATGGCTCCTTTTTCTGCCCAATATGTTTAATTATTAGATCTATGGAAGTTGGTTGTCCAGTATCCTCGTTGAATACATTTCTATCCTCGTATTCAAATTCGGCTTCAATTTCCTCATTAATAGTTATTCCTTTGCTTCTCAAAACTTCTATCAATGGAGCATAATCATTTCTAACGATTAGGGGCCCTACAAGGTTAAAAACCATTGCCTGACTACTTAAGCCGTGATGAGCATACTTATGAAGAGGAAAAGGTTTACTATCCTTCTCCTTTTGCTGCCTTACATCAACAATATATTTAGACACCTCGGGTAAAATGATGTTCATTTTCCAGTTATCCAGGATATCTAAGCAGTACTTCATTTTTGGATGTACAGGAAATCCTTTGTTCTCAAACCAAGCGCTGGCTGCAGTTCTTAGCTGCTCCTCGAACTTTGAGTAACAAGGGTACTTCCAATTTTGGGCTAGTTTTCGACTGTTTATTTTCATATCATTTTTTGTTTTTCAATAACGATTATAAATACGTTGAGATTCTTAAAATGGGTTATGAAAAGTAACTTTTTTTTAATAAAACTACCCATACCTCTCCACCGCCTCCTCGTAAATGCTTCTTATTTCATCAGCCAGCGACTGAGGTTCAAGGACTTTTACCCGCTCCCCATGCGATATTATTTCCATCACAAAATCCTCGGTGATAAAGACTTTCAACCTCGAACTTTATCCCGAAATTTATCCCGAACTTTTTCCCGACATTAACTATCAACTACTTCCCAGTAACCACCCTTATCGGGTCCAATGCGTTTAATTATACCATTTTGTTTAAGTTTGCTTATCTGTTTTTTTACTCCTCTTTCAGAAATTCCAATAACTACAGCGATTTCAGGTATAGTAATAGAAGGATTAACCTTCATAAGTTCTAATATTTTCAGTGAACTTTTCAGTGAACTATCATCCTCCGTTTTCTGGGTAGTTTTCTAGGTAGTTTTCTGGGTAGCTTTCTCCGAACCTTTCTCCGAACCTTTCTCCGAACCTTTCTCCGAACCAACAATTTTTGCTTCTTAGATATTTAGAAAGGATTTAAGGACTCATTACTAAAGTTCAGCAGCTGTATCTCTAAGCATATGAATAATTGAGTTATATCGTTCCATTTGAGGGTCGAATAATAGGTTGCCAATAATGGCTTCTTGGAGAGGACGATTCGTCAGGATTTTGTTAAACCATTCCTTTAAAAAGGCTTGAACATCCTGTGGTGATGTAACAATCTCATCCTTTACAGAGGAAGCATTATCGAGAATGTAAACTATATCCTCAAAATCGTGGCTTGTACGAGGGTCTGATCCTCCACGGTCGGCAAATGCCGAAAATTTCGTTGCTAAAAAGTAGGATAAGGGGAGCAGGTTTACTTCAACTTCTCCCAAATTCTTCTTCAACTTTTTATGAAATCCACCTTCGAACCAAGGGTTGGCCGGTGCCCAGCCAACAGGTTGTGTTGACATAACATCAACCTTGATATCGTGAAAGCGAAAACGACAAATTACATTATCTTCAGTTGATTGCTGAAAACCTTTCTGATACAACAGTATCCTTAAATCTTCCAATTTCCCAGGGCTGGCAATTTGAATTACAAAGTCAACATCCTTGGTAGGGCGAACATCTTCGGCCGCTGGATTGTCGATATATAGATACACAACGGCTCCTCCGACGTAAACAACATTCTGGTTAAGTTCACCAAGTGCCACTGCAACCCGACGAACCGCATCGATATTTATTTGAGCGTGTGTTAGCATAACCTTTTCTTTAACTCTTCAGTTGCCATTTTCTTTTCCCTTGCTTTACCAACGCGCAGCGCATCGCAAAGAGCCATCAACTCGTAAAAACGATGATCCATCAGGCTTGCCTCGGGAACTTTTGGGTGTAGGGGTTCAATTGCTTGTCCTCGAACCTTTCCCTTTGCATAAGGCCAGACATACGGTTCAACGTTAACTATAGCATCGCTAAGCGGTGGAGCAGCATGTGCGGTGGGCATCCCTTTTACCAAAGCACCAGGTTGTTGTGGGTAAACGTATCGAATTCCAAATTCTAAAAAATCGAGAAGAGCCAGCCTCATCAGCTGCTTTTTATCTGGTGCAATAAGCCCTGCAATGACAGAGCGGTTTAGACTCTCACTAACTTCGCTGGCGCTAATGCCAAGCTCAAAGGAGATATCCTTCATTAACCAGTTTGTTTTACCCTTAGCCGCAATCTTCAGGAGAACAGCAATGTCGTGGGGTCGCATTCCGCTATGCTTTTTCATAGAATTACTTTTTTACAGGGGCTAAGGTACAACAATATTATAAATTCGCGATTCGCGAAATGCGAATTTTCAAAAATCTATTTTTTTTTCGCTAAAATCATTAATTCTTCTACCCATACCCCTCCACCGCCTCCTCATGGATGCTTCTGATTTGATCGGCCAGCGATTGGGGCTCCAATACCCTTACCCGCTCCCCATGCGAGAGGATTTCCATAATAAAATCCTCGGTGATAAATACTTTCAGCTTTATCCGCAGCTCCTCCTCATTGTCAATTAGAATTTGCTGCGATTCGTGCAGGGGCATGGATTTGATGTATCGTCCCTGGTAGGTAGTGAAGGAGAGGATTACCTCCGAAGGGGCATCGGCATTGGGAGCAATTATGCCAAAGCAATGGCGGAAATACTCTTTCACATTAAACCCGCTGGGTTTAAACTTCTTCTTTGTGATATCTAGATTGCTGAGCCTATCCAAACCGAAGGATTTTATGCATCTATCCTTCAAATCCTTTCCCACCACATACCATCGGTTGCGAAACTCCTTTAGTGCGTATGGTTCAATGGTACGCTCCGACACTTTCTCGTTCCAAAACTTGTAGTAGGTGAACTTAATCACCAAATTGTTACGGATGGCATGCAGCAGCCCGTTGAAGTTCTCCGTTCCCTGCGGGCGGCGATTCTCAAAGTGGATGTGCTGCGATATACGCTCGGCGGTGTTAAGGGCGTTGAAGGTATCGAATGCCTCGAGCATGCGTTGCCCAAGCTGGTCGTCCTCCTCATTGGCAATATAGTAAACCCTGTTGGCGTAATCGAACTTGATCTCAATCTTATGGATATGCTCAATATCCCTGATATCACGCTGAAAGGTGCGCTGCGAGATGCTGTAATTATACCCGTCAATATCGCCCTGGTTCTGCAGGAAGAAATCGATCTCATCGTAGGATGCCGGCCCTCGTCTCAACTTGTTGATAATTAGCCCATAACGGGCTATGGATTCTCGTTTTGACATGTAATTCCATATTGGTTTACCCCAAAGGTAGAAAATATAAACGTCAATATATGTCGTTTATAAAATAATATGGATTACGCTCTATAATCGTTCAAGGAATTAGAGAAGCTAAAAAAATCATCGAAAAGGGTTGGTCCAATCTGAGTTTTTGCTCTGGATTTTCGGCTTTTGTAGGAGTTTTTAAAGAAGAAGTATTGAGCGTCAAAGGTTGAAATGGCTTTCTTTACGTTTTTCCTCAATCTTGGTGAAACGCTTTTATTGCCAACACCCTTCATCTGCTTAACCACAAAGCATCTCTTTTTTTTATTCTTCACTATCTCAACCGTTGCTGGTTCCTCAAGCTTTACATGTAGGAAGAATGATCTTTTGCTCAATTGCTTGGACACATAAGAGGCCGCGCAGTGGCTCATCCTTCTGCCTTCCCTAATCAATTCCTCGGAGGTTTCAATAAGTTTCATCCCCTTGGGCAATGGCAGCTCTCCGTATTAAATGGAATTAACCTGTTTCCTCTCAAACTCAGCAATGCTAACAGCACTTGATACAAAGGTTAAATACTGCGCAACCAAATCAACGCAAGAATCGAAAGAGCCATCAACATCAATATAGCAAGAGTCTTTAAAGAGGTATTTATCGTCCTTATCGAGCACCGATATCTGCTTTTTAATCTTTTCTTCGGTTAAGAAACAGTTTAGCATAGTTCCCATTTTGAAACTTAGATTTGCAAGGCGGTAGAAATTATAGCTCCTATTAAATCGCTGGGTTAAGGCAACTATTTTATCGATGGTTTTTTGAGCGTTGTCGCTAACCATTAGCAGAAGGATGGCAATTTTGACCTTATCCCACGAATCGAAGAACTGCTCGGCTAGCACGCTGCGAAAGAATAGCTTCGGGGAAACCTTTCTTGAAAGATCATCGCCCAGTATAAAGTTTGCCAGCTCCGCTGGGTTGGTAATCCTTCTCAGCACAACCTGCTCAAGGATAATTCTATCCATGAATAGCTGCGGATTGGGCATTGCCTTGGTAAGCCAATCGACCCCCAGTGCCCGGTAAAACCCTGGGGTATTCTTTAGAGAAATCCTGTAACTATCAACGTCATCAACAAAGTTAAACCTATCGGTAGAGGTATTGATCTCAATGCAGAATTTCTTGCTGCCTTTGTACGAGTCGCACTCCCAAAAAATCCAGCGTGTGGTTTCTCCTTTTCTAACATACCCATAGCTTAATGCTGGTAACGATTCCGTTTTCGATTGATTAACAAGGCTATTCATTAGAAAAATATCAATAGTATTCAACCCTTAATTTACCAAAATGCACCAAGACTTCTAGGGAGAAATTCTGAAAGATATCAACAATCGGTAAGAAACTGTCTAAACTATATATTGCTTAAAATCAACATTATCTCCTATAATAATCATGCTAAACATTGTCTTCCCCCATGTTTGTATCAATATATCCAGCAAACATTTGCTTTAATTTTTCTTCTACTTCATATTTCCCAAAGAAAAAGTAGAACAAAAACCCATCATCGTGTATAAACATGGGGCTAGTAACATCAAGGCTATTCTTTAGGTCGATGTATTCCTTGCATTCGTCTTCCAGGGTTCGTTGCCATGCGGCATGCTCAAAGTTCCTTTGGCTGGCTGCCTCCATTTTTTTCTGCTGATGCTCTAGCATCTTCTCCTCGTTGTATTTTTCGAGATCGATAAGTATAAACCTGAGTTTAAACTCAGCTTTAAGCTTATTAAGTAGAGCTAAATATTCCGCAGCGTTTGTTTCCTGCTGCTTGAGCATCCTATTTAGTGCATCAATCATGCTTTCAACTAAATCCATAACCTTGATTTTTGCCAAAGGTAGAACAGGAGTGCGACAAGGGGTGTCGTGTAGAAAATTTATCTTTCAATTAATTATTAAAAATTTTCACACAACCACTATTTTGATGAGTTAGTCGTTCCTAATAGTCAGCAATCAAGTTCAAATCTATCAAGATTTAAAATACTATGCTTGTTAAATGGGAAAGGGGTTTCATTGTAATTGAAAAGTTCTGAAATTTGAAAAAAGGATAAAAAAAATCAGGGGCTTCAGCGCCCCTTACCCTTTAAAAATGATAATAAAAAAACACTATTGCTTTTTGAAAGGAAATTTCGTATATTCGTTTTTTAAAAGTGGAGGTTCTGAAAATTTTTTGTCACTTTTTAACTTACGGTCTACAGATGCATAAAAAAGAAACCGGGCCTTCTCAGACCCGGTTTCACACCCTAAAAAATTAACCTAAATGCAACTAACCTGAAACCAACTATAAACCCTAAAAATAGAAAAATCAGGTTGTGTTACATGGTAAAAAACGTTTCATATCCTTTTATGTTTCAACAAGTAAAGGTGATTTTGATCATCTTTTTACAAAACCCTTGCCAATACTACAAATCTAGATATAAAAAATTTTATCTATTCAAATATTTCAATAATCTAATGGTGGAGCTAACGCTTTTTATCCCTTTTACCGGTGAAAGGTTTGGAAAGAGTTTTCGGGCAAAATTCAGCTGTTCAACCGTCGGTTGAGTGAATTGCTGAGGATACAATATCACCATGGTAATGGCTGTTTTTAGGGTAGAAGGCTTTACCCTAATTGTTTTCTCCGAGTATCGCGAGGGGTGAATATGCACGTACCTATTAGGGTACTTACCATTTCGTAATGTCCACGACGAACCATCGGATAAGCTAATCTGACGATATCCATTGCCCAGGTTATCAATCCAAATCGAATATTCTGGATGAGTGATAACATACTTTCGAGATAATATTTCGATAACTTCATGGGCAATCGCATTGGGCATCAGACTACCGGTGTAAAGGTCTAAAACCGAGCCTCCTATTCCCTGACAAATAAAAGGGATTTGTTCGTGAGTTATAATGTCTTTCAAACGGTCAATCTCTTCGCAGATAAAGTTAAGATTATGTTTCCACGAGAAGAAGGCTATGGGTTCTGGTAGAGTAGAATCGAATGAAATGTAACCCTTCAATCTTTCCATTAAAATTTTGTTGTAACAGAGATATTTATTAACCAATATTAATTAATTTTTACCTTACCACAAAGATAACAATGGGTAAAACAAGAAAGCCAATCCAATGGATTGGCCCTAAACAAATACACTAAAAAACCTTATATTATGAGCGTATAATTTACATTCAGGATAACAAGTAAAATGCTTTAGCATTTACAACCAGCACAAAAAAACTGGTTTTCAGACACAATAAAAGGGAATAATTACAGATTTCTCTGTTATTCTCTACGGCTACGTCCTCTGTTGTAACCACCACCACGCTGGTTTCCTCCTCTGAAGCCACCACCACGGGACTCCTTCCTTTCTTCTGCCTGATTTACAACAATGGTACGACCGTCAACCTCG
>CAZDXY010000088.1:7936-16106 GCA_964509385.1 uncultured Rikenellaceae bacterium | reverse complement strand
TTTTGGAACCGCTTGATCGATAAGTTCTTCAAGGGTTTTAACCCCTACAACTTTCAACATTTCGTTAAGTTCACCTTCGCGTGGACCATTGTGTCGATTTACAAAATTTTCGGTTATCATATTTTGACGGTTAGGTTTATTGGATTTTTTCAGTTTTTCGCATTTTGTTTTAGCTAATAAATATGATGTAAAAGTAGAAAATTGATTACAATTTTTTAAGAAAATCATTTCCCATTTAACAGTATTTAAAAAAGAGAGTTAAAAAACTTAATACTAACAAAGGAAAGGATTGTTTTGTTTTTCCCACCCAATGGTAGTGCTGTCACCATGCCCGGAATAAACCACTATATCATCCCCTAGTGGAATTATTTTGGTTGATATGCTGTTGATTAGTTCATCGTAATTACCTCCGGGAAGATCTGTTCGACCAATGGATGCTTTGAATAATGTGTCGCCAACAAGGATGAAATTACCTGTTTTGCTGAAGAGGCATATTCCTCCGGGGGAGTGCCCGGGTGTATGAATTACAGCAAGTTCTGAATTGCCAAATTTTACGGTATCCCCTTGGTTGACCATAAAGTCAATGGATGGAACATCGTCAATGGATAACCCGTACATCAGTGCATGTGTTACTGCCGATTGAATTAGCATAAGGTCTTCTGCATTTCCAACGATTTTGACGTTGAAGTTTTCTTTAACAAACATGTTTCCCAATACATGGTCCACATGTCCGTGAGTATTTATGGCATATATTGGCTTTAAATGGTTGGAATTGATAAAGTTGACCAATTCAGATTGCTCATTGGAGGTGTAGCATCCGGCATCAACAATTACGCATTCTTTAGTCTCGTCGAAGACGATATAAGTGTTTTCTTGAAAGGGGTTGAAAACAAATTGCTTTAACTCTATCATGGTTGGGCGTTTTAAGGTTATCAAATAATGCCATGCAATTAAGTTGCAGTGTTAATTGTTGGTTCCTTTTAGCAGTGGAACAAATATAAATCGTCCATGGTTGGATGTTCTTGTTTCAGTGGGTGAAATTTTCTCTAAAAGTGTCATGTTTTGCCCTGTGTTATCACCAAGAGGAATTACTAATCGTCCCCCAACCTCAAGTTGATCGATTAATGCTTGCGGGATTTCGGGAGCTGCGGCTGTTACTAAAATCCTTGAGAATGGACCATAGGATGGCATGCCTTTATAGCCATCGCCATAAAAAAAATGGGGATTATAACCCATTTGCTCAAGCAAAGTTTTTGCTTTTACATATAGTTCCTTCTGCCTTTCGATGGTGTAAACTTTTGCTCCCATTTCAAGGAGTATGGCTGTTTGGTAGCCCGACCCGGTTCCTATCTCCAGCACTTTGTCAAGGGGTTTTACCTGAAGGAGCTGAGTTTGAAAAGCAACTGTGTAAGGCTGGGAAATGGTTTGTCCTGCACCAATTGGGAACGCTGAATCCTTGTAGGAGAAGTTTATGAATCCACTCTCCATAAAAAGATGGCGGGGGACTTTTCCCAGTGCATCAAGCACCCTTTCATCGATAATGCCTTTATGGCGTACCTCGTCAACCAACTTTTTTCGTAATCCCTTATGCCTGAATGAATCTTCCATTTACTATAATGTTGTTTATGCCATATTTCAATGTACAAATATAGCTTGTAAGTACAACTAAAAAAAGGTAGTTGCATTTATTGGGTATTGCCCAAACAGGAATTATATTATCAACAAAAAATAGTTGATAAGTAATTTGAAAAGTAGTTTTTTATGGAGAATTAATCCAATATGTTTGTAGTGAAACAAGATAATTACTGTTATTTAGAGGCCATCATAATTTTGACCAGAAATAGTAATGAGGATAGGAATTTTTCTTAACCGTAATGAACATCGTTTCCGAATTTCTGAGCTTTTACCAATTTTGGGCAACGAGTTAATTGGATATTATTCAATTGTACCCGAAGCGAAGTTGTCGAACTACAATTATATCCCCAATCCGTTAGAATTACTTGCAGGTTGCGATACTGTTTTGGTTTTTTCGTTGGAGGGATTACTATTCGAAATACCTCGGTCAGCCATCAGAAGAGGGGTAAACCTTTTTCTTGTTGATTTGCCTTTGTACCCATTAAGCCTGTTGAACGAGTTGAATACCCTTGCTCATGAGATAAATGCAGTTGTGGAATTTGGTTTTTCAGGATATGATATCAATAGATTCGCACCCAGTGGTTCGGCATTTAAAAAACCCCTGTTTGTTGACTGTAAAAGGGATATGGCATTGGAAACAAGTTTTGAATTAATTCAGAGAACAGCAATATATGATTTAGCAACTATGATAAGGTTACAGGGGGGCATGGTGAAAAAGTTGAGGGCTGCCTCTTTTCCATCTTCAGATTCCAATTATGATCTGCTTAACCTAAGGGTTGAATTTGCAAATGGCTCGTTATTCTGCTATACATTGAATAGATTGGCACAGAATGAAGCATTTAGTTTTAGTGTTTTTGCAAATCAATCGAAGGAGTTAATGGATATAAGCTTACCAGTAAATCCCTTTAGCATAGACCATAAATATGAGGACTCGCCATATTCTCCAGTCACTTTTCTCAATTCATTGCACCAGAGTTATCATCCTGTTTTTTCCCTAACACAGGCTATTGAGGTAAATACAATTTATCAAAATATGATTCAAAAGTTGGCAGGCAATTTTTGATAGCATCAATAATATATGGTTGCACTTTTATGTTATATAGTATCTATCAGACATTGATATTCAAAAAATTTCTATTTTCGAGCCAATAAAATCTATGTGTAGTGAATAGAAAACTACAGACATTTAAATACATTTTATTCGATCTTTTGGGTTCAGCCATTGCCTGGTTTCTTTTTCATGTGTACAGAAAAGAAGTTATAGAACCTCAGGTTTTTGGAGAGTATGCTAGGTTTGAAATAAGCCAAAGGGTTGTACTGGGATTGATTCTTCTACCCATTTTCTGGTTATTCCTATTTTATATCAATGGTTTTTACAAGGATATCTACAGAAGGTCGAGGCTTAAGCAGTTGGGGGCAAGTATACTGGTTAATTTTTTGGGAGTACTTATCATATTCTTTCTCTTACTACTCGACGATTATGTGGCAAGCTATAAGAATTACTACCAACTTTTTCTGGTACTTTTCTTACTGCAATTCGCCTTCACCTATTTCCCACGACTGCTTCTAACTTCATCGACCATACGAAAAATTCGATCGGGAATTATTGGGTTCCCAACGATAATTGTAGGAGATGATGAGCAAGCACTTGAACTTTTTAATGATATAAAAAATCAGCCTAAGTCTAGCGGAAATAAGATTATCGGATTTGTTAGCACCGGATTACGCACAAAGTTGTCACTTGAGGGAATAACACCCCATTTGGGTGATTATAAAAAGCTAAGGAGTATTGTTGCTGAATATAACGTTGAAGAAGTATTGATAGCTATTGAGGCAAGGGATAATAAGCTGGTAACAAGAATTGTTAATGATTTAATTGGTCTTGATTTAGTGGTTAAAGCCATTCCAAATCTTTACGATTACCTTACAGGTAGGGTCAAGATGACAGCCATTTTAGGTACACCACTTATCCAAATATCCTTTGATCTTATGCCCACCTGGCAGCAAAAAGTTAAGCTACTAATAGATTTTTCCCTATCGCTGTTTGCATTAGTATTACTAAGTCCCGTGTTTATTATTATTGCCATTATTATTAAGTTAACCTCAAAAGGTCCCATATTTTACAGCCAGGAGAGGATAGGCCGGTATGGAAAGCCATTTATGATTTACAAGTTTCGCTCGATGTATGCCGATGCAGAGGCCAATGGCCCTGCATTATCGAGCAAGGATGACAGAAGAATTACTCCCATTGGGAGGTTTCTCCGCAAGACTCGCCTCGATGAAGTCCCCAATTTCTATAATGTCATCAAGGGAGACATGTCGTTGGTAGGGCCTCGCCCCGAACGCATGTTTTACATCGATCAGATCGTAAAAAAAGCACCACATTACCTACATCTGCAAAAGGTAAAACCTGGCATTACCTCGTGGGGACAGGTAAAGTACGGCTATGCCGAAAATGTTGATCAAATGATTCATCGCCTGAAGTTCGACCTACTGTACATCGAAAACATGACCCTTTTTGTGGATCTTAAGATTTTAATTTATACCCTTATTACCGTTTTTAGAGGCAGGGGTGTTTAGCTTTCCCTTTTTCCGAAAACAAATCTTTTTGTCGGGCTGAAAAAAATTGCACCATAATCGTTGCTTAATGCAAGTACAAGGTGGGCCAGAAATGCAATCCAAATCGTTGAAGTTTCAAGGGTGAGCAGGCAAAGCACAATGCCAAATGGAATGGCCGAAAGGGCTTCCTTCATTCCTTTTGGGATATGTGTACAGGAGTAAATGGCCGTGTTAATTGCAATGGCTGGTATTACGCCTACTTTGGGATAAATCAGCATGAAGAGAATGCCCCTAAAAAGGAACTCGTATGCAAAAAGGTATAAGGCCCAGTTCAGGGAGTTGGTAAACACTAGCTTTGCTGTCCAACGCTCAATGCGCATCTGTGGATACATCTCCTGCGTGTCCTTTTTCCGCGCCGAGAATAGGGTAAGAGGAATGATTAAACAGGCAAGAATGCCAGTATAATAAAGGGAATCACCAAAATTCTTGAAGTTTAATCCGTACTCGGCAAGAGTGTAAGGAAATACAAGAAGACAAACTATGGTTGGCAGAAGACCAAGGAAAATTACCCCGACCATCTTCTGAAAAACAACCCTTTTTACTTCCGTTTTTTCACCAGAATCTCCCTTGGTGAAGTAGGTTGCAACCTTTTTTGACTCAGCCAAAAACCAGTATACGATAAACCCCAAGGTTGTTAATCCTAATGATAATACGATTTCAAGGTGTTCATTTATTTCACTAATGCTGTAGTTCATGTCGTAATTATTTTATCATTAAACTTTTCTGGTAGTTACGCTTTACCAGGCTTAAAAATACTGAAGGGAAGAAAAATTTCATGAATCGTGTTCCCTTTCCATAGATTGAGTAGTTGCACGAAAACTTTCGTTTACGTAGTTGATCAATAATTTTCCCAACTACCTTATCATGGCTATCGTATTTCATGGACTTATCCATCTCCTTTTTTTCAACCAGAGAACCATCTGGAGCCATTATCCTTTTCTCAGGTTCGTTTTGAACGAAGCTGATGTAGATAATCCCAACGTGCATCCCTTCTCCGGATAATTCGCAGTGCAATGATTCTGCAAGTCCGGTTAGCGACATTTTTGATGAGCTGTAGGCCGAAAAGCGAGGGAAACCTATCATTCCTGCTACGCTTGAAGCAAATACCACCGAGCCCATTGAGGCTCGCAAGTAGGGTAAGGCTTTGAGTAAAGGGTAAACCGAACCGAGATAGTTGGTTTCCATCAGGTTTTTAAAAACCACAGGTTGCAGCTCAACGATTCTTCCGTTCATTGAAAGTCCTGCCATGAGCAAAAGGAAGTCAATCCTCTGAAACTTTTGAATTGAGGCTTTAATGAGCTGTTCGCAATCGTCGGGGTTGGTTACATCTCCGATAACGGCTAATACGCTTAGCCCTTCCTCTAGCATTTCTTGCTCAACCCTGTCCAAACGCTCCTTATTTCTTCCATTGATCACTACACGAGCACCAGCACGCGCTAAGGTAAATGCAAGAGTTTTGCCAATGCCCAGGGTTGATCCGGTAATCAGCGCAACTTTATCCTTAAAGAAATCTTGACGCATGATTTTTTTCAATTTTTTACTAAACGTATTTATTCTCAACAAGCCACTGAAAAGCCTCTTTAATGGCAAGTTCAATATTGGTTTGCGGTAAATTTAACCCTTCGATTGCCTTTTGGGATGAGTAAAAATGCTTATCGCACGATATTGATGCCATGGGATAGCTAACTGCAGGTGCTCGCCCAGTAATTTTTCCCGATAGAGTTCCCAGCAGTCCGTATGCCTTAACAAAGAAGGGAAGTAGTTTAGTTTTAGGATGTTTGGAGTTGGTTATTTTAGCAATAATTCCAAATATCTCTTTGTAGGTTAAATTGCTATTGCCAGTAATATAGCATTCTCCAATATTTCCCATGGTGAGGGCGTTGGCAATGGCTGTGGCGACATCTTTTACGTATGCAAAATTTCTTCCACCTGTGGTATAACCCGGCAATTTCCTTTTATGAACTGCCAAAATCATTGCCCCAGCCCCTGGCTTTGAATCGTATGGGCCAAACATGAACGTGGGATTAACGATGATTGCTGGAAGGTTTTTGGTTTTGACTGCATCCAAAACCATTTGCTGAGCCTGGTATTTGGAGTCGAGGTAGTCGAGCTTATACTTTGCTGCGGAGTAAGGGGTGGTTTCATTGCCAATTGTTCCGTTGGAACCGAAGCCAAAGGAATTGGCTGTGCCAACATGTACCAATCGTTTGATATTCTGCTTAAGGGCAATATCAATAATATTTTTGGTGCCCTGGTAATTGATGGCACGAATCTTTTCAGATCGTGAAGGCCACATATCGGTGCATGCTGCTGTATGGATTATGGCATCGCAATCCTTTGAAGCTGCTTCAATGGTATCAGGTTTAAGCAGATTCCCATAGTAAATGCTTACTTTTTGGAAATCGGCAATTCGATTTCCCCTGCTCTCCTCAACTAGCGCGTTCACAGTGTATCCGCGATTTAGCAGTTCGATCAGTAAATTTAATCCTAGAAACCCATCCGCTCCTGTTACAAGTATTTTTAAAGGTTGTTCCGGTTGCATTGAAAAAATTTTTGTTCGACTTTATTTACACCAGGTAACGATTGAAACAAGTTTTAAAAAAAATTAAAGATATTAAAATATGTCGTTATTCATGTCAAATAATGATGATCAGATAATATTGCCAAATGATTTGATTTAAAGATATAATTTTCTGGTAATTTTTTTGGAGAGATAACTTACCTTCCCTTATTTGCTTTCATCTGAAGTAAAGCGATTAAAATGATTGGAGTTGACATCAGAAATGAAGGAGTATATTAACACAAGAGGCTACCTCAGAAGTTCGCTGTGAAGTATATCTTCTTAATTACAAAGAATCACAATCCGAACCTATGAGACAGCCTCGATGAATAGGTATTTAAAAATGAATTACTTGTTTGCTACATTGTATCTTACCAATCTTCTTTCATAAGTGTGGGGTGCAGAAGCATAATAATATGTGTGTAATATTTTACCCACATTTGGAGCATAATACCTATTTAAGGTTCTGTTTATGAAAGGGGGATCAATATTGTTATAAGCATAGAAGGTTAAATCTCCCCTATAGTTTAAGACCTCAAAATTACCGCTCGGTACATTTACCTGATGGGTTGGATTTTCCATTCGATAGCTTATGGTGTAAATTGTATCGTTCGTATCGTTAAAACATTCAAATTCGAAGTTTAAAATATCTGAAAAGTTATTCTCAGAAAAAAGAATTTTCCCCTTATCATTTACAAGATATTTGAACGAGTCTCTTACAATTTCTATTACTCTCCAGCCAATGTTAAACATTATTCCCTCATGGATGTAGTATTTATTATTACCAATTATTGTATCCCTTTTAATTACAATACTATCCACCCAGCTAAGTTTAGTTTCATTGCCCAAGGTATCGATTTTGTAATGTTCATAAACCCAGTAGTTCCCAATCTCTAAGGGTAGGTAATCAGATTTTTTTTGGAGAGGGTTCTCATCATTTTTCTGACATGAAGTCAGAATTGCAAGTGTAATGCCAATAAAAAATAGTTTTTTCATTTCAGTGGTTTTAGGTTAAACAAACAGTTGGTTAAAACTAAAATGAGTAACTATTTTACATAGGCAAGTAATAATATTCCTTGGTTTTTTAGATGAAACGAATAATGAAATATATTATTATACCAAATTTTAACTGTTTGTATTTGTTTAATAGTTATGTCAAATAAAGATGAGTAACAAAAAGATTTCTCACTTCCTGCCTGATTGCCTGCCCAACTTCGTCATTCAGGCAGGCGTTCGGAATGACAATGGTAATATAAAGGAATAATGTGGTTGGGCGGAAAAGGTAAATTTTTGTGAAAAAAAAAAAAACAAACATTAAAATTTGCGCCCAACCACAATAAAATTTTAAAACAAAAA
>CAZDXY010000088.1:0-7926 GCA_964509385.1 uncultured Rikenellaceae bacterium | reverse complement strand
ATAAATTATATTTTGGGGGTGGCCCCCAATTTAAATTTTTCAAAAAAAAAAAAAAAAAAAAATTTACCATCCCCCCCCCAACCACATTAATTTATTCCACAAACTGTCATTTCGAACCCCGTTTTTTGGGGTGAGAAATCTTTTGTAACACCCTCAACCGATAAAGGATGTTTTACAGGAAAATCGAAATAAAATCAGCAGCGGGTACCTGCTGTTTGTTTTTTATTGTCCTTTTCCCTTCGGAGAAGTTGGTTACAGTGCATTGCTCATATGCTGTGCAATTGCCATACTTATCGGGCGAATATCCCTTGCAAACGCGTACAACGTCAGGAGATATTTCATCGATGATAACAATCTTTCCATCGCCATATTTTAGCCTACCCAGCTCAAATTTGCCATCAATAACATGCAGGTTCTTCGATGCAAATTCTTGGGTAACAATATCGGCAATGCTCTTTACCAGCTCAACGCTATAGGTGATTTCATCCCTGCTCATGGCACCCGTTTCTTCAAGTGCCTCAAGGGTAATAAGCACATCAACATCCCCTTTTGTCCATGCCTCAACCACCTTGTGCAAATTTTTGCAGGGTCTCACAAAGGGGTACCTCCTCCAAAAGCTTCCTGTTGCGTTATTTCTCCAGGTGAATTCAAGGTTTAATAGCGGACTTGATCCCTGAAATTTTGGGGTTTCCACCGGCATACTTAGCGGGATGGCAGGTTCCACAACCATCTCGTTGTCGTTGATGGTGTCGATGTAATGCGAAGGAATGCCCTTATCTTTTAGAAGTTTAAAGAAATGGGTGGCAAATCGGCAGGCAATGGCACCCTTTCCGGGTATTTCGCCAACAACGGTATCGTACCCAGGATCGAAAACGGGTTTCCCGTTTTCCATGTATCCTGTGGCGCCATCTTTAAATACCAGCCGGTACTTACCAGCATACTTTCCATCGGCTATTTCGTAAACATCTTTCGACTTGCCGCTGTAGATAAGGTTGTTTCCATTCATAAGATATTTTCTCCTTAAAAATTTAGTGAAAACTATGAAAAATTTTTACCAATCTTAATCTATTTTAATCCATTAGGGTCTCCCTGAACTCCCTTGATGCTTGTTATATCAATGTCGTTGATAAAGTTTTCAGGTGATGATTTGGCACTGGCAGTAGTTGTTGTTACCAACAAATTGTCAAACGAAAATCTGGTGAAAGAGGTATTTGTATCGAAAGCTTGAAGACCTATATACCCGCTATTAAATTGAGTTAAACCATATGCATACCCCTGATAAATATCATTAAAATATATGGTAACCTCCGAACCTATAAATGTAATTCTTATATTATTGGTAACATTTAAGCCAGTTAATAAGCTATTACTGGTTATCCATCCATCGGTAATAAATGAAAAAGTGCCATTGATATATTGGCCAAAATACCAACCTCCGTTTTTCGATATGCTAAGCCTGTACGAATTTAAGCTATAATCACCGCTTTGTGATCTAAAATAAATTCCATAAGCCCAACCGCCATCACAGTTAACAACTTTCAGGTCAATAGATAACTCAAAATTATTGAATGAATATGGATAGAAGGTGTATGCGGTAGTATTTAAAAAAGTTCCTTCCATAAGGTAAGCGTAATTGTAAACACCCCATCTTCCTGTTCCATCGTTAATAAAGTAATCAGCAATGCCATCATCGAAATTTTCAGATATACCCTCCACAAAGTTTGCGTCAATATTCTTATTTGAATTCATTTTAACAGTAACAGGGTTGTAGGTCTCGGTTAAATCGCCGGTCCATTCATTGAAAAAGTAACCCATGTTGGGCATGGCGGTTAGATTAACAATTGTTCCCTCTTCATAGGTTCCACCAGCTGGAGATAAATCGATACTTCCTCCAGTTACAGGTACAGCGTTCACCTTTAAAGTGTACTCTTTTTTACATCCATACGTAAAAAAAATTAAACATGCTAGTATTAAGCACGTTATAATGTTTCGGGGTTTAATTAACTTTTTCATTTTGCAACTAATTTAGGTGAAACATTCAGATTGGGAAATTAGTGAATAGTTCTTATGCATTTCGATTTATTATATACTTTCCTCAGAGGGAATAAATTTCATTCATTATAAAAGGAATCTGGCACTTAAATTAGTCCCTCTTGCAGATTAGATAGATCAATAATATATATTGAATTTCTTATCAAATATACTTAAAATAAGAAACATAAGGTATAAAGTTTTACTTATTATTTAGTGAATCCCAAAAATTTACTCGGCCATAATATGTGAAGCCAGAAATCCTTTTGTATGCCCGAAAGTATTACTGTCTTAACTTTTCAAGATTCAGATAATTTCTGTAAGAATGGTTAATAACCATCAGCTCAATTTGGTACCCAATCAGTTAAAATCCATTTCAATAAACCGAGGAATAATGGTTTTAAACATATCCTCAGTATCCTTCATTATCTTTGCGCGCCATTCAGCAGAGGATGGGTTGTACATCTCAACAAAATCATTGATGACCCTCAATGAGTCCCTTTCCTTTTTATAGCCGTAATGTTTTCCCTGATTCTCAAGTATCATTATGTGAATTGATTTCAATGATCCCTTTGTGGTTTGGCTGTTCATGGTGCCGTATTCGAAGGTCATGGGCAGGAATGCTTTGTCCTTGTTTATGGTGTTCATAAAATCAACAAAATCGCCAGTTACAGTATAAAAGTCGTCCGAATCGCTCCAATCTATCTCATATCCTGCAAATATCTCTTCAAGCTGTTTTTTGGCCACATCTCCCACGGTATTTGGAAATAGATGCAGTTTCCCCTTTTCACCATATCCTGTGTGCATATCAATGGCGAAGACACTCTTGTAGGGTTCGCAAATGGAGCTTATAATAGGGGTAAGTGCAACTATTTGTGGTTCAAAATTACTTCCGCCATAGTACAATCCCTCGGGGTATTGATATTGTCCCTGAAGAACAGCCTGACGAAGCACAGGCATGGATGCTCTAATAATTTTAAAAACGGCTCTAAGGTTGAACATCCTGTTTTTACAGCTCTTTGTATTAACCTTTCCTTTAGGGTTGATGAATGAGTACATCTTGGTGTACCCTTCGTTAACGTTCGAGTATAGCGAAGCATCGGTGGATGAGTTGCGGTTTAAATCCACGTTGTTTTCACTAACTCTTCTCAAATACTTAAATCCGTAAGGATTTACCGAATTAATAAACAGCAATCCGGTATGGTTCAGCAGATCTTCGCTGATATACTTTTCCATAAACATTAGCTCTACTGCATTCCCAACAAAACCCTCAACACCATGAACCCCGCAGCTGATGATCAGGAGTTTGTCCATCTGTTGCTGGCAGGGGATGTAGAGCAGATCTACCGTTAAGTCGTCATCCACCTTACTCTCAACATTTATTGTAAATGTTTTGCAATTAGGGTATTTGCTACCAATAAGGCTGGCATTATCGCGAAAAACTTGCCGTGCAGTGAGGTAGTCGGTTTTAAAGTATTCAGCAAGGTTTTCCTGTGCAACCAGCTGTACCGATAGGGTAATCGATAGGAGTAGGTTTAGAAACAGATTTTTGTAGTTCATCTGGTTAAGTTTTAGGTTATTTTTCTGGTTTTGTTGCATCTTGCTGATTTAAGCAGGCTTCACATAATAAAATTATTCTAAGGGAAACCAATTTTTTGTAATGTAGCTTTACCTAAGTTATGTAAATTCCAATCGTTTTCGTAAATCATTTTATAACCTGCATAATTATTATTATCTTTTTCATTTTTTAGAATATATAATTGATTATAAATATCTTATGTTAAAAAAGCTTATCCATATAAATATTGGATGGATATTTGAAAGACATTATTTAAAAGGGTTAAAATGACCGAATTGCACGCACTCTACATTGGGTGTTCTTAAAATCAGAGAAAAAGAAGCCCTCATTGAAATCTATCATATATGCCAGACCATCATTTTCCTCGGTAGAACTCCAATACCAGTCATTGGCAAAACCTCCAACTATATCTTTTTTCATGAATAATAAATTTAATTCATAGAGTGAAGGTAAGTACCAATCTCCATAAACTACATCATAAATAACAGAGTAATCGGTACAAACTTTTGCGGCAAAATCATTAATTGGGTTATCTGCCAGTTGAGTGGCAACTATCAAAACGGTATTCATTTCACCCGCATATAAACCATCACCTGTAGACCCAGTATATTTATATGTTCCATTTAGCCAAATTATTCTTAAGTTGTGGTCGGAGGTGGCTGCTATTAAACCATGCTGTCCTGTGTTGTCTAACCAAAAAATAATACCACCTTGGTAGCTTTGCCCAATTGAAAGCGTTGTAGCTTCGCTTGCGTTTACCACATAAGGGCTTGCAGTTGTTCCTTCCCCGGTTATGTTTACGTTTGTCCCGGCAGTAAGTTTGGTTTCAGAGCCATCGGCATTTTGTAGATCATCTAGTTTTGTTTTCTCTGCTGTAGTGAAATCTTCGGTTGATAAACCCTTGCCTTCCACTTTATCTACCTTGCCATCGGAAACATCATCCACATAAGCTTTAGTTGCAGCATCCTGCTCACTCACTGGGTCTGCAACATTACGAATATGATGGTAGTGCATATCAATATTGCCATTAACTTCGAGTTTCTCTGCAGGATCGGAAATGCCGATACCCACATTTCCATCGCTTGAAATACGCATTTTTTCGGACCATCCTCCTTGGTCGGTGCTGAACCTGAGGGGGTCACCATCTTTCCACTGGATAAACGGATTGGGATCACCTTCGCGCCCAGGAAAAATTTTTATAGCATGCGACAGATCGGAGTTGCCAATGGTCAGGATCGCCCAGTCATCGGGGTCGGCACTGCGTATCTCCAGATCAACCATTGGGTTGTTGGTTCCAATACCCACCATGGCACTGGTAGTTACTTTCTCGTCGCCATCCTGCCAGAGGAGGGAACCGGTGGCTCCGCCTATTATTTCATCAGCTGTATGTGTATGCTCTTCTGGGGTAAATGTGGTTGGTTTGTCCGTTACATCCGTCCAAGCAGGTGTCCATAATATGGACCGGTATTGTCCGGAGTGGTCTCCCCATTCAAAGGTGGTGTTCCAGTTGGTGGTGTCGGTTGCTGTAATGCCACCTGCTATCGATGCTGCGAATACCGGGTCAGTTTCTTCAGTGAGGTACTCCTGTAAGTCGCTGATCTGGCTTTCGGTAATCTCGATGCCAGTGGATTTGTCCCACGCGGTGAAAAATGGGTCGGTCTCGGCAATTTCACCGGTAACTGCCTCCGCAGTATTGGCATGCAGCGCGTAGGGTACGCTCAGCAGCTGAACAACACCCATTACAACCCCGTTAAAGGTTATCCTTACAAAGTGCAGGTTAGCGCTCCAGTCCACCACGCTAAGGTCTTCGATTGAGCCAACGGCAAGGTTGATTATACCCTGCGAATTGGTGGTAACGTTGTGGGTTTCCGTAAAAACAGAGGTGCCCTCAGCATTTCCCTGCAGTATGTCAATGACCACTGTGGCAGGCTGATTGGCAATAATGCTACCATCGGCATTTCTTAGGGCAGCCTGGTAGGAGAACGAGGCTGGGGCTTGGGCAAGCACACCAATCACAAGCAGTATACCAACGGTTACCAGTAGAATTTTTTTCATGGGGTTAATGTTTTAGGTTAAACCGAGAAAACTAAAAAATACCAAATAAAACGTGCAATAATGAAAGGCAATACACTAAGGCAAGTAACACAAAGGCAATTTGTTATAATATGCAATTTAATAAATTTTTATACACAGCAGATAAATACCATGCTATTTTTCACAGGTATCCATAAAAATAATGGACTATGAATTGATTCATTACTTCTACCAATAACGTAAATGAACCGCTATCAGCAGCATGCTGCAGGCAGGCTGATTGATTATAACGAATTATTCAGGTAGTTTTTTATTTAAAAAGGATGTAGCTTTCTTTAAAAGCTAAACTATCAATTGGATTGTAATTGGAACTTTGAATTATATTAAAATATTCTGCATTTATCATATTATTTGTTGCTCCACAAATACTTACGCTACGAAGAGTATTATCAGAAAAATAACTATTCTCCATGTAACTTACAATGCAAAATAGAATTTCGTCACCATTTTTTTTAATGTATAACGGCTTTCGGTATTTAACTAATTCTTGTCCCGCAGGCAACGGAACTCTTTCAATAATTTCGGGGGTACATTTAAAACGAGGATTCTCTATGTAGTAGTAGCTTTCAATAACTTCATTTATGCTTACTATATAGTAGCCCTCCCTTTTTATTAAGCTAAAATTTGTGGTCTGATATTCATTATCATTATCCGATTTCATTCGAATGGTCCCTTTCGTTTCTGATGTAAGTACTATTTCAATTTCGTTATCTTCCATAAAGTTCGCATCTTCCTCAAATGAATACACATAGTCTACCCCATTACTGTTATTGATTATGAAATTTCTAACTCTTTCAGTGAATTCATTGATTTCGTCGATATTATTCACCTCTCCATTTTTTGTTACCAATCTCACTTCTCCACTACGAAATTCGTTACGAACAAATTTCTTGGGATAATTATTGTCTTTCGTACAAGAAATCAATAGAAATAAGCCAGTGATCAATAATAAATTAGTTTTTTTCATCCTAGTAAACAATTTTGTTAATGTGCTGTCGTCTTAAATATCTCGCGCAACTAATACCATAGCTATTACAAGTGCAATTTACGCAAATTCATTTGTTTTTGTGAATTTCTGTTTTCCTTCATCAGGCGGCAGACTTGCCTGCTCTACCTGCAGCAGGCAGGTGCAAGGCTGATGGCTGCACCCCTTGTTGGCATTAGTTGTTTTCTCTTGGTATGTTTTTCTGTTTACAATAAGTTTCAACTTCTGTGTCATTCGAAAAATAGTCATCACAAAATTCATCTAGTTCTTTTTCAGTCGATGCAGCATATTTATCAGATGCAGTCATTAACTTTTCAACTTGTTCTATAAATTTTTCAAATTCTTTATTAATCTTACACAATTTATCAATTGTCTTAAAATCAAGGTTTTTGTATTTAGGTTGGAATAAGATTTTACTTTCATAAGGATTCGCTTTCAATTCAATTATTCCTATTCCAAATGATTGATTTAATCTTTCCATTTCATCATTTAAACTCTCGCTAATCTCAAATGCTACTAAAAATCCATAATTTGCCCAACTTGAATTTGAAACAGCTTGAAAAAATGACTTTTTTAATTCATAGTCTGTGTTAATCTCTTTTTTTAGTTCATATGAACTTATCTTAAATGTGTCTATGCGATTTATTGCTTTCAGAAAAGTCTGACTTGCATTTGTTTGCAGTTTCAAAAATTTAATTCCAACCATATCTGGATGAATCCATTTTTGGTGTTCATCTGTCCTGTTTGATTGTTCGTGAAATATTGTTTTAGAATAAATGTCAGTGGTTTTTAGATAACTACTTAACAACTTATGTAAATCTCTTTCTTCATAAGTTATCTTCTTTTCTGCTTTTTTAATTTCTTTTGGCTCAGGTCTTATTATGCTTCCAAGGTCAAGATTTTCTTCATTTTTTGTCAAGTAATATGAAAAAGAACCATTTGATTCTTTGATTCTTTTTACTCTAGTGTCACCATTTCTAATAAAATCTCCAAGTATTGCTGAAACTGTTGCAGATGGTGTTTTTGCATCTTTAAAGTCATAGTACTTTTTTGAAATAATATGTTCGCATACAGCAGAATAATTCGTCATTCCGCCAATGTCTTCAAGGCTTTTTAATACTGCTTCTTTAAGTGTCATTGTTCTAGTTTTTTGTGATGCGATTTTTTCGTTGTCTTATCCTTATATAAGTTGACCTTTTTTAAGGTTATTTGGCCAAGTTATTTCCGGAATTTTTTC
>CAZDXY010000087.1:0-16150 GCA_964509385.1 uncultured Rikenellaceae bacterium | reverse complement strand
CCTATGCAAAACTTCGAGAAGATACTCCCAAGCACCTCATCTGTAGTGATATCTCCGGTTATTTCTCCAATATAGTGAATAACTTGCCTAATATCCATTGCCAGTAAGTCACCGGGTATACTATCTTTGAGTCCTTTCTCAACCCTAATCAAATTTTCATGAGCCTTAAGCAGTGCTTCGTAATGTCTGGTATTGGTTATTATGGTACTACTACCCTCAGATGAAGTTGGTATCGATTTTTTTAGTATTTCATTTGTAAGCATATCCATGTTAATTCCATGCTTGGCAGATATTTCGATTAAACTTATGCTTGGTATTTTTTTAAATAATGATTGTTTTAGTTCAGTAACATGACTGGGTTCAGCTAAATCAATTTTATTGATAAGAACAAGCATTTTTTGATTTGCTTCTAGTTTATTGGCAATTCGTTTAATCTCTTTGATGTTATCATCAACATTATCCCTTGAATCAATAAGCATAAGGATTATTAAAGCCTGTGAGATTTTAATATATGTTCTCTCAATCCCTAGCGATTCAATGGTATCGGTGGTGGGTCGTAATCCAGCAGTATCAATGAACCGGTATAACATTCCATTAATATGAATTACATCTTCAATGGAATCACGCGTGGTTCCTTCTATTTCCGACACAATGGCTCTCTCTTCATTTAGTAGGCGGTTGAGTAGAGTTGATTTTCCCACATTTGGTTTTCCGGCAATGGTTACAGGAATACCATTCTTAATCACATTACCTAGCTGGAACGATTCAATAAGTTGGTAGATGTGTTTTCCTATGCTCTCAATTAGAGAATGCAATTCCTGACGGTTAGCAAACTCCACATCCTCTTCGCTAAAATCAAGTTCGAGTTCAATAAGGGAAATGAAGTGCAGAAGTTTTTCTCTTAGATTTTTCAATTTATTGGAAAACCCACCTCTCATCTGTTCTATGGCAACTCTTCGGGCTGCTTCGCTACTGGAAGCGATAAGATCCGCAACAGCCTCTGCCTGAGATAGATCCATCTTTCCATTGAGAAAAGCTCTAAGGGTAAATTCTCCAGGTTCAGCCAGAGTTGCACCATTTCTTATCAGTAGTTCCAGTATTTGCTGCTGAATTAACGTTGAGCCGTGGCATGATATTTCAACAATATCCTCGCCAGTGTAGGAGTGAGGAGCCTTAAAAAGGCTTACAAGAACTTGATCGATTATTATATCGCCATCAATAAGTTTTCCGTAATGTATGGTGTAGGCAGGTTGTTCCGATAGTTGCTTTGCTTGAGATGTAGACATAAATACTTTCGCACAGATCGGTATTGCATCCTTTCCGCTAAGCCTAATCACTGCTATAGCTCCAGTGCCAGCAGGGGTGGCAATAGCTACAATGGTTGAATCTCTATTCATTTTTATCTTTAAAACACTAATCCTTAATGTTTATTACACCTCTACTGCTTAAAGAATTGAAGATATCGGAATAATCAATTACTCTATGTGTTCCAATAAGAATGCATTTACCATCTTTTTTCTTAATCCTTATTCCCCATGTTCCAGAGATTGTATAGCACCAACCTTTTTTAGGTGCATACCTAATACCCCAACCCAGATACTCCTTAATGGCATCGTACCTAACAACTTTTAAGGATTCCATATCATTCCATGCAATGAAACGTTTTCTGAAATGGAAAGGGAATATTCTGAAATGGATACCAGTATGGGTTATTTCAATTTCCAACTTTATGGAAAATAGAAAAATAAATAAAAGCAGAAATCCTATATTAATGATTATTAGAACAACATTGCTCGCAGGATTTATACCCCAAGGTTTTCCGAAAATTACTTGCTGGATAAGACCCCAAAGAAATATAACTTGCACAATACCGATTAGAAGGAAGAAAGGAATTTCCCTGATACGCTGTGTCTCTTTGAGTAGGATGGTTTGCATTTAGATATCGTAATTTTTTTATCAAACATTTCTGCATGTATATCCGAAAAAACTAATCAATCAATCAATCTCCCGAGGCTTCGGGGCAATCAATACTCAACCTTTCCCTCAAACCTATCCCATTTTCTGAATCCCTCAATGGCCTCATCGCGGAGAAGTTGAGTGGTTTTTATTTTGCGTTTCTCTAAAGGGAGTGCGATCTCATCGTAGATAAATGAATCATCGAAACCAATATTCTTAGCATCGGTTTTTGTATTCCCATAGAATATCCTATCGATACGTGCCCAGTAGATTGCCGAAAGGCACATTGGACAAGGCTCGCACGATGTGTATATATCGCATCCACTCAGGTTGTAATTTTTTAGATTTTTGGCAGCCTCTCGAATGGCAATAATCTCTGCATGCGCTGTGGGATCATTTGTGACTGTTACTTTGTTTGCTCCATAAGAAATTACCTTTCCGTTTTTTACGATAATTGCACCAAAAGGCCCTCCTTTATTGTCAACATTATCCACAGAGAGCTTAATAGCTTCCCTCATAAATTGCTCGTGATCAGGTTCCATGTTGAAAATGTTTTATATATTCAAAAATCGAAAAAAAAAGCATGTAAATCAAACAAAAATGCTCCAAATAGAGAATTTTACAAATTAATTTCTTGTCATTTATTCATTTTTAATACCTTGCAATCGAAATAATTCCAATTTTCAGATGCAATTGGTTGAAAAATAAATTAATTTTTTTCTTGCTAATCATCATTTAAATAACAAAAATCTAATTGTTTATGAAGAGATTTTTTGTTTTTCAGCTGTTAATCCTAAGTCTTTCAGCCATAACCATAAGAGCACAGGATAATATTCCTAGCAATGGAAAGGATTTAATTAAGCTTATGTACAACACTTATTCATCAAATTGGTATCCTTACTTAACGCTAAAACAGGATATGTTTCGCTATCGCGATGATAGTCTTATCCGTAATGAGGTATGGGTGGTTGCATATAGTGCTCCTGGTAGGTTACATATTCGCTACAATGATTTTGATTCGGGACGTGGTTGGCTTATTATTAACGACTCCATTTATAGCTTTAACCATAATAAATTTATTGGGAAAAGACCCCGTTTACACGAACTGATCACTCTTGGGCTCGATGCCTATATTGTTCCACCCCAACAGATTATCAACAAGTTAATTGAAATGAAGTTTGATTTAAGCATTTTGGAGACAACATCGATTAAAGGAAAAATAGTGTATCAGGTGGGTGACCCTGAAAAACTGTGTTTTTGGATTTCAAAAGAGGATTTACTTTTTTATGGCATAAGAAAAGTTAGCGAGTCAGGGACAAGAGAATCGTATTTTGAAAACTATAAATTGTATTACGGAAAACCTGTGGCTACTCAAATTCAGTATTTTCAGAATGGACATCTTGAATTACTGGAAAAGTATTTTGAGATTAGGTTGCCCTCTTTGCTACCCGAAAGTTTTTTTGACCCTGATCAATTTGAGTACACAAGATGGTAATTTAAAAAAAATAAATAACTGTATTGTAGATATTTAATATAAGTAAACTTTATTTATTTTAGTATGCTTCTTTAGCAAATTTTTTAGCATTGATCTCAACTTTAAGTATAAAGAAAAAATTATCATCGTCTAATTGGAGGAACTGATAATCTAATGTTTCACCAGTTTTTCTTGCAATGTCTATTAATCCCAGACCAGCACCTCCTTTTTCGGAAAGTTGACCCTCTTTAATTTGCTTTTTGTACATCTGCTTAAGTTCATCGCGGGTAGCATTGTTAACAATTATTAATGATTTCTCAAGCGAATCCTTGTGTTTTTTTGCTACCATATTCGATGTAATCACGTAGTATGTGTCTAGTTTTTTCCCAATGATAAACAATCCGCTGCCTATTTTCCGCTCCTTAATCTCATCGGAATGCTTATTCATGTTTTGAAGTGTTTCAACCATTACATGATATACCTTTCGCTGTACAGACCTTTCCTCGCTATGCTTTTCCATATCCGATTCAGCCATTGAGGTAAACATCTTTGTGATTTCATGGCTGAACTCACCCAGATATACAAGTGAAAAGCCATTATCAATCATCTCATCGTATATGTTTGATACAGATTTGATAAAGTTGAAACTAAGGTTCATGGTTTTGGATTTTTAATTTTTTTAAAAAGAAGATTAATTTAACCAGCCATAGCAATTTATAATCCTAGCATATTTAAACCTTGCCTAAATCTTATATCCACTGGAATATTTGATGAGTTTATTCGATCCAAATCGGATTGTAACTCTTCTTTGATAAAACCCATTTTTTCAAGCATTTCCTTAGCAGCATCATACTCACCATTTCCCTGAAGAATAAGGGTCTTTGATGCAAGTGAGTTCATGGCTTTGGTCATCTTTTCAAAATCAACACGATAAGTGCCGGTTTCCGGGTTGCGTGTAAAAGCTTCTTGATCCTGAAAGTAGTAAAAACGCATCATATTGGCTTTACCGTGAGCTGAAGCAGCACCAAAACGGACAGAACGGAAGATGCCTGCCATAAAAGTAACGTAGTTATCCATTAAGTCTTTTTCGGGAAATTCACCCATTTCGAAAAGATTAGTTACCATGAATAACCCAAGAATATCAGCTTTATTCTCTTCTATAGCGCTATATGTTTCCTTTAATGCCTCTCTTACTGTACCCTTGTTATTGATCGTATTTTTAATACCTAAACCATGAGCTACTTCGTGAAACATGGTGTTTTCGAAGAAAGCCTCAAAAGTTACATGTTTACGCTGATCTTCATCTATAACAAGTTTACTAATGGGAATAAGTATTTTATCGAATTTATAGCGCATTGAGTTTTTAAGTTGAAGTTTACGGCTTCCTTTTTCAATATGAACCCTTTCATCATTTGGCAGGTTAATGGCAATGGTTTTGCTACCAGCATTACAATCGCCAGCGTAGAATACAGCCTCATAAACCCCCATATCGCTATCGCTGCCAGGAACCTCTTTTTTGTATTTGGCTTCAACAGGTAGATTTGTTTGTAGTTTAGGTAGCAGTGCTGCAAACCTTTCTAGTTTTTTGCTCCATTCAATATCTTTAATCAGGATAAAAGCTTCATGAGCAGCCTTATAGCCGTACAACCTATCCTCGTAATTCTCTATTGGTCCAACAACAAAATCAATATTATTGCTTTTCATATCCATCCATGCCATATCGCTTGCCAGGTATTCATCAGTAAGCAGCGCTTGTGCTCGTAATACGAGGTAATTCTTAAATCCTTCATCCTCGGCTAACTCTGCAGCCTCAAGTAGAAGGCTGGCCGCTTTTTCATGTTGCTCCTTATAAGCTTCGCTATAGGGTATCGATTCTAAAGTTCGATCTTCTTTGCGTTTGATAATAGTGTATAGGCTTGTTTTATTCGAAGACTGGAAAGATTCAAATTCTTCTTTGGTCATGTCAATGGGATAGAAGTTAGCTCCTTTTGGTTTTTCACCATAGCCACCAATAAAGGGCTCATTATTATTTAGTCTTTCCCATGGACCGTAGTTAATTTTTACAAATTTACGGGTGGCATCATCTTTAATATTGGCAAAAAGATTTTCCTTATCTCCATATGCCTGAGTCCAGAAAATATCATCCATTATCTGTGCTGCTTCAAAAAGGAGGGGAAGCATTTGCTTCTCTTTTTCCGATAAATGGCTGATATCAGCAGTGAGATCAACCTTAACAAAATTATCAACTTTTGCTTGCATTTCTTTGGATAATTCATTTTTAGGTTGGCATGCAATTAGTATAACAATACCAACAATCATAAAAGTTATTATGTTTTTCATAGTATTTAATATTTTGTTTGATACAGTGTTCGGATCAAAAATAATGAAAAAACTACTACTTTTCCTCTAAAACATCATCGGAATTAAACTTAAATCCTAAACGTTTACCGGTTTGCAACTTTGAACTTTCAATTTTTGTATTCATTTGTGCAACAGATGCTATTTTAACCATATCGTATGGAGGAACAAGTAGATCAAACTCAAGGGAATAGAGTATGGCTGTTTCAATTATCTTTTTTATTGTTTCCTTATTAATAGTTGCCTGACCAAAATTATTATACAAAAAACCCATTTGCCTCTTACCTTCAACAAAGTAATGATCTTCTCTATTGATAAATATACGTCCGATCAGGTAACCCAAATCGTCAAGCCTATTATACTTGAATGAATCTGTGAGGAAGTTGTATATATTTATCATTCCACAGTACGAATTCAATCTATTGTCTTGTACATAAGGTAGTTTCCATATACTATGATCTCGGTCGAATTCAAAAACGTTAGTGTGCATGCTAAAGATGAGGATATCACCCGCAACTCTTATTTCTGCTTCAAACTTTCCCCTGTCTCTAAACTCTAATTTTACTCTTTTATCTGAATTTTTTATTGTAGAGTTCAAGTCGGTTGACATCTCATGCAGAACTTCCTTTATTAAATTAAATGCAATGAAGGTATTGTCGTATACCTTTTGCTTCATGCTCGATTTCTCCAAAAGATTTTCCATGATCAATTCCTGTGGTACTTTCTTCTTTTTTTCCATAATTATTCGGGTTTTTGTTATATAAAAACCTAATTGAACTTATCAATATAGAAACAAAGTTAAAATAAATAAATTATGTTTTAACCTGCCATTAAAAGAAGTGTTTTTTAGTATGCTCTTGCAAATACAACTCTTTGTTTCGATGCCTTTCCAGTAATCATACATAAACCTACTTCTTCACCAGTCAATGGAATCAATCGGATTGTAGCCTTTGTTTCTTCTTTAATTCTTTCCTCTGTTTCCTTTGTTCCATCCCAATGAGCTAATATAAAGCCTCCTTTATCATCAAGCACTTTTTTAAATTCTTTATAAGAGTCAACAGCGATAGTATTTTTCTCTCTGAATTTTAGTGCTTTCTGAAAAATATTACTTTGAATCTTATCAAGCAGCTCTATAATGTAATCAACTAAAATATCCTGATTAACAAATTCTTTTGTTAGAGTATCACGACGTGCCACTTCAGCAGTGTTCTTTTCTAAATCTTTTGGTCCAATGGCAATGCGTATAGGATAGCCTTTCATTTCATACTCTGCAAACTTAAAACCTGGTTTTAGGGTGTCGCGATCATCGTAATGAGTTGTAATACCTTTGGATTCCAACTTTAACTTTAGTTCGAGTACCTTTTCACTAACCTTTTCTAATTCTTCATCATTTCTATAAATTGGAACAAAAACAACTTGAGTGGGGGCAAGCTTTGGAGGCAAAACCAACCCTTTATCATCGGAGTGAGCCATAACCAAAGCACCCATCAGGCGCGTTGATACCCCCCAAGAGGTAGCCCAAACATAGTCCATATCACCATCCTTAGTGGCGAATTTCACATCAAAAGCTTTAGCAAAGTTTTGCCCGAGAAAATGAGAAGTGCCAGCTTGTAATGCTTTTCCATCTTGCATAAGAGCTTCAATGCAGTATGTATCAAGAGCTCCTGCAAATCGTTCTCCTTCAGACTTGGTTCCAATTAGCACAGGAATTCCCATCCACTTTTCAGCAAAATCGGCATATACATGAACCATTTTCAGAGTTTCATCAATGGCTTCCTCTTTAGTTGCATGTGCTGTATGCCCCTCTTGCCAAAGGAACTCTGTTGTACGAAGGAATAATCGTGTGCGCATTTCCCACCTTACAACGTTTGCCCATTGGTTAATCAGAATTGGTCGAACTATTAACTCTTCTTCCAATTTAGCCTCAGGGTCAACAATAACACCTTTTCCGTTGGGATCATTTTTTAATCTGTAATGAGTTACAATGGCACACTCTTTGGCAAATCCTTCAACATGGCTTGCTTCTTTGCTAAAAAAGGATTTAGGAATAAAAAGTGGAAAATAGGCATTCTGGTGCCCTGTAGCCTTAAACATGTTATCAAGTTGCCGCTGAATTTTCTCCCAAATAGCAAAACCATAAGGTTTTATAACCATACATCCTCTAACAGCAGAGTAATCAGCCAAACCTGCTTTAACAACAATATCGTTGTACCACTGAGAATAATTGTCTTCTTTGCTAGTAATTTCCTTAGCCATATTTTAGTAAATGGTATAAAATTTGTAGTATTTGTAGTAATTTTAATTGGTGCAAAGTAAAGAAATAAAAATAAATAATCACATAAAATCAACAGGAGGTTATCATGAAATCAAAAGTTAAAATTTTGTCCGTTGCCATTGTAGCTTTGCTTTTAGGAGGATGTTCTACAAGCATGCAGTTTAGCAAGGCAAGCAAGCATCAAGGTGATGATGTTTACTACAATCCTTCTGGTAACTATGCTGATGAGGTTTTAAAGACCGAAGCACCTCAAAAAACTAATGTAAAAGGATTTGATTTAGCTGAGCTTGAAAAGAGGTATACAGAAATTCTTTCAAATGATACCACTGGTACTGTTGACACATTGATCTATAAAGCAGAGGATAGTCAAAATCCTTACGATAGACTACTTTGTCAATCCTATCAGGATTCATATCAACGTAGACTTGACGCCAGTGGGAGTGGATATAGAAGTTACTCAGATTACTATGATGACTTATGGTATGCATCAGCTTATGACCCCTATTTCTACAATATTGTTGTTTATGGAGGTCATGTTTGGGTAGAGCCTTACTACGTTTCTGCCATGTTTTCATGGCCTTACCGTTATCGTAGGTATGGATATTGGGGTTATAGTCCTTGGAGTTTTTCATTTGGTTGGGGGTATGGATATCCATACTATAGTTACTGGGGTTACCCTTATAATTATTGGGGATACAATTGGTACTCAGGATGGTATGGATTGAATAATTATGCTTGGGGTTATAATAATGGATACTGGGATGGTTATTACTGGGGTAATCAAAGTTATGGACCAAACTATCATTATGGAAGAAGACCCGTTTCAGGAAACACTGCTTATGAAACTACACCAGTAGGTGGTTCCAATGAGGTAAATATTAATAGTTTACAAGATCATTTATCTACAAAACAACCTACTCTTTATGCTACTGGTGGTAACACAGGTGGTAATGATTTTGTTACTTCTCCGCAAGAGCCCATTAGAAAACCTGTAGGTCAAACGATTACCAGAAACCCATCAACAGCAAGACAGATTAATGATCAAAATCAAGTACAAGTTAGGGAACCTGTTAGAGATCCTAGTATCATAACAAGACCCTCAAGGGAAAGTTTAAATGTAAACCCCACAAGAGTTAAACCAACTGGAGGAGAAGGACAATCAACATCAAGTGGTTCTTATAACCCAAGTTATACTCGTCCAAGACCTGGAAATAGCAATGAGTTCAATAGACCCAATAGGGCTTATCCATCAACTGAAGCAGTTCGTGGAAATAGAGAGGGACAACAAAGTACTTCACCTGGAAGGCAAAGCAATGCTCCTTCAACAAGGACATATAATCCCCCTTCAAGAGTAAACACTCCTACTTCAGGTGCTAACAACAGAAGCGATTCGGGTAGAAGTAATGTTTCTGCGCCATCTTCAGGATCTAGATCTACATCTTCTCCTTCAACAAGTGGCTCGAGTAGTAGTTCTGGGAGTAGTTCGAGAAGTAGTTCTGGGAGTAGTTCGAGTAGTAGTTCAGGAAGTAGCGGGACTAAAAATAGATAACAATATAAGGTTTATTTATCGTATATTCAGTTTAACCAAAGAAATTAATAAATTCTTTAATCGAATATGGTTTTACTATTTATTAGGTATACGAATAACAAATCTTATCATATATTAATCATATAACTAAATATAAATAAGATAATTATAATGATACGGAAAATAATTGTTATTGTATTAGTCACTTCATCCTTGCTTGTAGCTGCTCAGGATCATCAAGATGCATTACGATTATCTCAATCAATTAATTCAGGGACAGCACGTTTTGTAAGCATGGGAGGAGCCTTTGGTGCATTAGGTGCTGATTTCACTTCGCTAAGTTATAACCCTGCCGGCTTAGGTGTTTATCGTGCTTCAGAATTCACAGTAACCACTAGCCTTAAAAATAAGGAGGTAAGCACTCTTTACCTTAATCAGGTAACACATGATTTCCGTACAAGATTGCTTTTTGACAATATTGGATTTGTTTCTTCCTTCAAAACCACAAAACAAGAAGAAAAAGGTTTGGTTTTTTTAAATATTGGTTTAGGATACAATCGATTATTTGATTTTTTTGATGAAACCAGCGCTTATGGTGCCAACACATCAAGTTCAATTATGAATCATTTTGCTTCTGTTGCCAATGGAAATAATTGGTTTAACTTAACTAGCAATGATGATTATAATCCATATCGAAGTGGATCAGCACCTTGGGATGCAATTATGGCTTGGAATACTTTTTTAATTGATACTATACCAGGATCAATCAACGAGTATTCAAGAGCATTAAATAATGGAGAAGGAGTATATCAGGATCAATCATTATCAACCATTGGAGGTCTCGGAGAATTTACATTCTCATTTGCAACAAATTTTTCCAATAAGTTTTTCATTGGTGCAACCCTTGGAATTCAAGATCTTTATTATAAGCAAATACAGTACTATTCCGAAGAAGCCTTCGAAAATAACACCCCATTGCCCATTGGGTATAAATTCAACAACCTTGATTATAAGCAAACTCTTACCATTGAGGGCTCAGGTTTAAATTTAAAAATTGGGGCAATCTACAAACCAATTCCAATGTTTAGAGCTGGAATAGCCATTCATACACCTACATTTTATAGTATTAGTGAGACCTATAGAGCTTCAATGGAGTCGGTTTTTAGTGATTTTAATGAATTTGCCACAACTCCTATTAACTTTTACGATTATAGAATTCAATCTCCTTTTAAAGCTATTGGATCTCTTGCATTTACTTTTAGAGAAATAGGTTTATTAAGTTTTGATTATGAATATATTGATTATAGTACTGCTCGTTTTATCAAAGGTGGTGATGGATATCGCTTTAAACAGGAGAATAGCGAAATAGGTGATCTCTATACAACTACTTATAATTTGAAAGCAGGAGGCGAAGTGTGGCTCAAATATTTGGCATTAAGAGCAGGATATGCATACTATGGTAGTCCTTTTGAGGGTAATGTCAACATGAAAAGTTCTGCGATAAACGTCCTTTCTGCAGGTTTTGGTTTTCGAATTGACAATTTGTTTATTGATTGGGCATACCAAAGATACTATTATAGTGATAAGTATTCTTTATATATAAACTCACCTGAGGTAGAGCGGGATATTAAGGAAAATAAATTCATGCTTACTTTAGGATTTAAGTTTTAAAATATTTAATAAGAATAGGCTCGAGTGAAAGGGAGGTTGCCCTTTCACTTTTTTTATGCCATTAATCCTAAACTATCCATTCCACAATTGCTAATTAAATCGAAAATAGATAGATTAGGAATAAATCCCGTTTTATGGCCAAATACCTGAAAATATGGCTTTGTAATAAGTTTAAGTTCTTTTTCTAACTTGGATTGCTTGGGGTTGAATATAAACCGATAATCAGATGTATTAGTAGGATGACACTTAATGAATTCATTGGTTTCATTAACCTTAATTTTTATTTCAAGTATTTTTAATAATGTTTCAAGAATCTTTAAATTATAATCCCAAATAAAAATCCATTCTTTCTCATAATATTGAATAAAATAGTCGGCAATAAACTCAAAATATGCTGAGTTTTTATAGGCTGATTGTATTGCTCGCCAATGCTCTTTTCTCCATTTCACAGAGTTGTCAATTCTTACATCACTTATTTTAGTTATATTCCCATTTGGTTTAACAACTGGTATAATCAAAGACAATGGTCCATTTGCAGAGTAAATTACACACCTATTTCTATATGTTTGCTTTTGGTATGTTTCATGCTTTTCAATTAAAACTTCATCAGACTTAGTAAGCAATTGAAAATATTGGATAGGAGGTAGATAAGCAGTAGAAAAAATGGATATTTTTTTTTCCATTATTAAGCAATTACAATAACAAAGATAGGACTATTATTTATTGGATAGCTAAAAAACTCTACTAGCTAATTGAAGTTCAAAAATCAATATCATTTTTTTTCGAACAAATATGGACAAAAGATGTTTTTTTATTTAGAATAAATAAAAGTAAATTTAATACATAATTATATGTTTGAAATAAAAATGCCCAAAATGGGTGAAAGTATTGAGCAAGCAACTATTACAAAATGGTTTGTAAAGGAAGGAGATTTAGTAGAAGAGGATGATGTATTGCTTGAAATAGCTACAGATAAGGTTGATTCTGAAATACCATCTCCCGTTTCCGGAAAAATTGAGAAAATACTATTTAAGCAGAACGAAATAGTTCCGGTTGGTATAGTAATAGCAATAATTGATACTGGCTCAAATGGCTTAAAAAAAGATCAATCTGAGATGAGGTTTTTAACAGATTTATCTTCTGTATCTCAAAACTATTCTGATGAAAATACAATTGAAAATAGATTTTATAGTCCTTTGGTGAAGAGTATTGCACAACAAGAAAAAATTTCATTAAAGGAACTCGAATCCATTAATGGAACCGGAAAGGGAGGTAGGGTAAAGAAGGAAGATATTCTGAAATATCTAGAAACAAGACCAATTAAAGAAGAATCGCCGAAAATTTTTGAAAACAAAGACATTGATACAGCCAAACATAAAGTAAATATGTCAGTTAGTGCTGTCGATGAAATTATTCAAATGGATAGGATGCGAAGACTTATTGCAGATCATATGATCATGTCAAAACAGGTTTCGCCCCACGTTACAAATATGGTAGAAGCAGATGTTTCTAATCTAGTAAAATGGCGAGAGTTAATGAAGGAAATATATCTTTCAAAACACAAGGTGAAATTAACCTTTATGCCCATTTTCACTGAAGCTGTTGCTCGTGCTATTCGTGACTTTCCATTGATTAATTCATCGGTGGATGGAGAAAGAATTATTGTGAAGGGTAATATAAATATTGGAATTGCTGTGGCAAAATCTGATGGCAATTTAATCGTTCCTGTTGTACGTAATGCAGACAAACTAAATATTCCGGGAATAGCTAATGCTATAAATAGTTTGGCTGAAAATGCTAGAAGCAATAAACTATCTCCTGATGATATAAAAGAAGGAACATTTACCATTACAAACTTCGGAACGTTTAAGAATGTAATGGGAACTCCCATAATTTCTCAACCTCAAGTCGCAATACTTGCAACAGGAACTATCGAAAAAAAACCAGCGGTTGTTGAAACAGAGTATGGTGACATCATTGTGCCAAGGCATAAAATGTTTTTAAGTCTTTCCTATGACCACAGAATTATTGATGGTGCTTTAGGTGGTGCTTTTCTCAGGCGTGTTGCCGATTATCTTGAGCAATTTGATGTTACTAGGGAGGTTTAAGGTTAAAATTCAGGAAAAAATACTTTTTTATTAAATGAAAGTTTACCAACAAATTAATATCAGTACAATGAAATATATTCGTAGAAATGAAAAGCCATTTGGAATAAAACAAACCCCTAAGGAGACCTTGGAAAAATGGTTTTACTTGTTATCGCTTGGTAGAGCACTGGATGAGAGGGCTCCAAACTACTTAAAGCAAGCAATTGGCTGGAGTTATCATGCTCCTTATGCTGGTCATGATGGAATTCAGCTGGCAATTGGTCAGGTTTTCGACAAGCAAACAGATCACCTTTTTCCTTACTATCGGGATATGCTTACTACAATATCGGCTGGCTTAACAGCCGAAGAAATTATCCTGAATGGAATATCAAAAGCAACTGATCCTTCTAGCGGTGGCCGTCATATGAGCAATCACTTTGGTAAAGCTGAATACAACATTCATAATACATCCAGCAGTACCGGTAACCACACGCAACATGCAGCGGGCTTGGGTCGGGCATTCAAACGATACAAGCATAAAGGTGTTGTAATCAGTTCGCAGGGAGAATCTTCTGTTTCAGAAGGTTATGTTTACGAGGCCATTAATGGTACATCAAATGAAAAATTGCCCGTTATTTTCGTTTTTCAGGATAATGGTTATGGAATATCTGTTCCGAAAGAGGATCAAACTGCCAATAGAAAAGTCGCAAATAATTTTTCTGGATTCAAAAACCTAAGAATATTTCATTGTAATGGAAAAGATATTTTTGATTCAATGAATACAATGGCTGAAGCAAAGCAATGGGTAATTGAAAACCAAATGCCTGCCATAGTTCAAGCAAACTGTGTACGCATCCATTCGCATTCTAACTCTGACAGGCACGAACTTTATCGTGATAAGGGAGAAATGGACTACGTAAAAAATGCCGATCCTCTTGCAAAATATAGACGAATGCTACTGATGTATAACAGATTTACTGAAGAAGAATTAGTTGCAATTGAGGAGAAAGTTAAACAGGAAGTCAAGTACGCTCATAAAGCTGCAATGGCAGCAGAAGATCCAACACCTGAGTCGATTCACAACTTTGTTATTCCTGAACCATATATGCCTAAAAAATATGTTGATGGAACTCATTCATTCAACGGAGAACCCAAAAAATTAATAGAAGGATTGAATGAAACACTTAAATCGGAATTTCGCTATAATCCCGATACCTTTTTATGGGGTCAAGATATGGCTAATAAAGATAAGGGAGGCATATTTAATGTATCGAAAGGAATGCAACAAGAGTTTGGAAAGGGAAGAGTGTTTAATGGGCCAATTGCCGAAGATTATATACTTGGTACGGCAAATGGTATGAGTAGATTTTCGGATAAAATTCGAATTGTTGTGGAAGGAGCAGAATTTGCAGACTATTTTTGGCCAGCCATGGAACAGTATGTAGATTCGGCTCACGATTACTGGCGTTCCAATGGAAAATTTGTTCCAAACATAACTATTCGACTTGCGAGTGGAGGTTATATTGGCGGTGGGTTATACCATTCGCAAAACATTGAAGGGGCTCTTGCAACAATTCCTGGAGTTAGGATTGTGTACCCCTCTTTTGCCGACGATTCAGCAGGACTTTTACGTACGAGCATAAGATCTAAAGGAATGACCCTTTTTCTCGAGCCAAAGGCTCTCTACAATGCACCTAAAGCTGCAACACCAATTCCTGATGATTTTGAGGTTCCCTTTGGAAAAGCAAAGATTCGTCGAGAAGGTAACGATATTTCAATGATAACATATGGCAATACAACTCATATGTGCCTTGAAGTTGCTGAAAGACTACAAAGTCAACATGGAATAAGTACAGAAGTTCTTGACATTAGATCATTAATACCACTTGATAGGGAGTCTATATTAAAAACAGTAAAAAAAACAGGGAAAGTATTGGTTGTTCATGAGGATAAAGTTTTTGCTGGATTTGGGGGTGAAATAGCCTCGATCATTTCCGAAGAAGCTTTTGAATATCTTGATGGACCTGTAAAAAGAGTAGGTGCAACGTTTACACCAGTAGGATTTAATAGGATACTTGAGTCAGCCATTCTTCCAAGTTCTGAAAAGATACTTGATGTAGCCCTAGAGTTAATAGCATATTAGTTTGAATATTAAAATGTAAAGAAAATTTAGTAAATATATACAATGAAAACTGCAATAGTTTATAGCCACAGAGCAAAAAAAACTTCTATAGTGGCAAAGCAAATAAAGGAAGCGGTAGAATGGAGTAGCATAGACGATTTAAATGTTGATGAATTATTACCTGAAAAACTTTTGGATTATGACTTTATAATATTAGGAGTTTCAACATGGTTTGATGGAGAACTCCCCAGTAATTGGGATGAATTAGTGCCAGCAATAGAAGATTTAAGTTTTGAAGGGAAAAAAGTAGCCATTTTTGGAAATGGAGATCAAATAGGTTATCCTGAAAATTTTGGAGATGCAGTAGGTTTATTGGCGGATTTATTTGAATCGTTAGGTGCTACTATTATCGGTAAAACAAGTTCAAAGGACTATACTTTTGAATCATCAAAAGCTTTAAGAGGTGAACATTTTATAGGATTATTACTTGATTTTGAAAATCAAAACAAAAAGAATGCTGTAAGGATAAAAGAATGGGCTAATAGTTTCAAAGAATGATTTTTTTATTGGTAATGTTTTATTTTCAGTAACTTATTTTTTCCTTAAACAAATAAGCTATTGTAATTTTATTCAATTGTTGTAAATTTGATTAATTGAAGTTATATTTGTTAATCATATT
>CAZDXY010000086.1:0-16440 GCA_964509385.1 uncultured Rikenellaceae bacterium | reverse complement strand
GAAATAACTTGGCCAAATAACCTTAAAAAAGGTCAACCTATATCAGGATAAGACAGTTCTGAAAAACCCAAAGAAAACTTGGATGAAAGAAAATCAAAATCAAATCATAAACAGGAATTGACTGAAAATGAAAAACAATCATATTCAAGTAATTCTGCTCAAAAAGAAATATTATCAATAGACTTAAATACTGCTCTTCAAAACGCCGTTAATTTATTTCCATCTGATAGTGCCTCTATAATTAACTTTTACAAAAGAATAACTTCTAAAAATGCTAATAATCAAAAACATATTGAAAGAATTATCAGTTTAACATCTGAAAAATCAGTAAAAAAATATCGTGATATTGAAGAAAACTTAAAACCATTATTGAATGAAATCTTTAGAGGCAATTCTGTAAATAAAGAACAACTTAAAAATCTAGTTGTACTATACTCTGATTATGATTATTTTATGGGCGAATCTCTTTTTTTAAATCTCATAACAATTGAAGAAAGTTATGAAATTGTATGGGGCTCTTTTGCAATTATTGCAAAACAAAACAAATTAGATTCTTGTAGCATATCTGCTTTAATTCAATTGGACAAAAAAATCAGAACAAATGCAGAATTAGCTCAATCAATGCCTGAATTTATAATTACTGCAATCAAGAATAACCCGACAGAATTTCTTGAAATGTATGCAAATAGAAGTATTGAACACAGACCAAATTTTTCAAATTATATATCTCTTTGGGATACACCTGATAAGGAATTAATTTCTATTTATAAAAATATATCATTGAATTCAGAAAATGAGAAATATAGAACACTAGCAACTGAATTACTAAAGAATATTAACATTGACTAAGTTATTCTATGTGATTTAAACACAGCACATAACATGGGGTGCAGCTAATGTGGGCATTTATTGGGTTCTCGGAACGGGTTAGCACGTTCGGTACGATTTCGTCGGGGACGAAATCGTGGCTCGCTCCCCCACACTAGCCACACCCCCAGCCGTTGATTTTTGCTGATGTTGGTTGGGATCAACTTTTTTGTATCTTCGTAGCGTGGGATAGGAAATAGTTTCCAACTCTCGCACTTTACCAACCCCCGGCAGTTGGGGTAATATATTGTTTAAATTTATATAACCATATCATGATTTTGCCATGCCAATGCTAGGGTCGATACTAAAAAGAGCAATAGAGCTAAGAAGTAAAATTCCGTCAATTTTAAGAGTAGCTGAACCGCAAAAGATTCAAGAAAAAACCCTGCGAAAACTACTCAAAAGCGCTGCAGGAACACATTTTGGTGAGCATTATGGGTTTTATAATATTCTGAAAAAGAAAGATATTATCAGTGCTTTTAAGGAAAGAGTACCAGTGCATGATTACAACTCAATGTACAGGGATTGGTGGTTTCGTTGTTTAAATGGGGAGAGTTATGTTTGCTGGCCGGGCGCTGTTCGGTATTTTGCTTTAAGTTCTGGTACCTCTGAGGCATCGAGCAAGTATATTCCGGTTACAAATCATATGCTCAGGGCTATTAAACAAACCAGTATAAAGCAACTCTTTTCACTAGCTCAATATGATTTACCCAATGATTTTTTTCAAAAAAGGATTTTAATGCTAGGGGGAAGTACCCATCTTCAATACAACGGTACTTACTTTGAGGGCGACTTATCAGGAATAACTACAAAGAACATCCCTTTTTGGTTTCAACATTTTTATAAGCCAGGCCAAAAAATATCCAAGGAACGAGACTGGTCAACTAAGCTGGATGAAATTGTAAAAAATGCCAACAAATGGGATGTGGGTGTTATTACCGGAGTGCCATCATGGTTGCAACTACTACTTGAAAAGATAATAGCATACTATAAAGTTAATACAATACATGATGTGTGGCCTAACTTGTCTATATATGTACATGGCGGGGTTTCGTTTACCCCTTACAGAAAAAGCTTTGAAAAACTTCTAGGGAAACCCATACTTTATCTAGAAACGTATTTAGCATCTGAGGGATTCATTGGATTTCAAAGTAGGCCAAATACTTGTTCTATGCAAATGGCATTGGATAGCGGTTTATTTTATGAATTTGTACCATTCAACAATAAAAATTTTGATGGAAACAATAATATTGTTGCCAATCCTCAAACTCTTTCATTAAATGAAATTGAAGAGGATAAAGAATATGCACTTTTACTTTCATCCTGCGCTGGCGCATGGCGATACCTAATTGGCGATACCATAAAATTTACATCAAAAGAGAAAGTTGAAATTATTATCACTGGTCGAACCAAGCATTTCCTGAGTTTGTGTGGAGAGCATTTATCGGTAGATAACATGAATATGGCCATTAAAAATTTGGCCGAAGACTTAGGGGTTGACATTAAAGAGTATACTGTTGCCGGAATTAAATATGACTCAATGTTTGCTCACAAATGGTTTATAGGCACCGAAACACCCATAAACAATGAAGAGGCAAAACAACAATTGGATAAACACCTAAAAACTCTAAACGACGATTACAGGGTTGAGCGTATTGCTGCAATAAAAGACGTAATAATTGAGAATGTTCCCTTAAACCTATTCTATGATTTCATGAGAAGTATTGGTAAAGAGGGAGCCCAAAACAAATTCCCCAGAGTATTAAAAAAACCCCAATTAGATGATTGGGAGTCATTTATAAGAAACAGTAATTATCAATGGTAAATACAATTTTTAAAGGAATACTACTGGGCTTAACAGTGGCTTTTATTATTGGCCCTGTGTTTTTTACTCTGATACAAACTAGTATTTACAGGGGCTTTAGGGCAGGGGTACAACTTGCTTTTGGGGTAATGTTGAGCGATTTATCATTGATTTTTTTAAGCTATTTGGGTGTTTTGCAGCTGCTGAACAAAGAGCAAAACTATATTTTAATAGGAACCATAGGCGGTATTTTGTTAATTGCAATTGGTGTGGTAACTTTTATGAGAAAGCCATCATTAGAGGCAAAGAATATTTCAGTAGTTTCAAATAACAGTTCACGAATATTTACCTATATCTCAAAGGGGTTTTTTATGAATATAATGAACCCATTCATATTGGTGTTTTGGGTTACTGTTATGAGTATGCAAAGCACGGTTGTAGAGAATAACACCATGTACATAATTTTATTTTTTTCGGCCGCATTGCTAACAATATTCATTACAGATACAATTAAATGTTATATTGCTAAATGGATTAAAGATTATATTACATATAAAATAATACTTTGGCTTAACAGACTTATTGGCTTAACCCTTATGGGGTATGGACTTGCTCTTCTTTTTCAGGTGATCTTTAAGTTTTAAATAATTTTATTATTTCGAAAGATTTAACCACCCCCAAATACATTATAACCTTAATGTTTCTTATGTTTATAATTCGGTAAAGGTGTGAATTACACTAAGACTGAACTATCGGTTAAAAGTTTTTTTATACCAAAGTTAGCCAAATAATACCCTTCAATTTACGCATAACATATATAGGACTGAAACAGTAAACATGTACAACCCATCAAAAAAAACTTTATTAAACGGTTAATGGTATAGCTGAAAATCTTTCAATCAGTTCAAAAAGTGTAAAAGAGCTTAATATTCCCACTCAAAAGGATTAGCAAAATAATTATCAACGCTTTTGATTTTGAGCAGGCTCTCCAAGTTATAAGCTATGGAATGACAGAAATAAATCGTGTGTTAAGTTTGATTTTGTTGGGCATCTATCTTGTTTAAAAAAACGTGACTGTGGACTCGCTCCCCATCTTTTTTACCGCTTGACGAAACTATGCCACAGCCACCGGAACCCTAAGCATTTTTACAAATTGCAAAGACGACCATGCAAATCTTTCAGAAATTCGAGATTAGTAAGCTGATATTTCCTAATTTTTCTTGCTCCGAAATATGCAACAAAAAGACCAATAGGAGTTCCAACAATAAGTCCGATTATTGATTCTTCTGTATTAATAACTTCAAGGAATAATTTATCTTCGAAATAAACATGAATTGATAGAACCGTTAAAGCATAAAGTAAAGGGATTATGAATAAATACAATTTACTATATCTGCCTGTTAACCATTTAGATAAAATATATATTCGCTCTTCTAGCCAATTCTTTAAAGGTTGATTATACCTGTTGTTTTCAATCTTATACCATGACAACAGCCCAGATATTAATGATATTAATGTTATTATACCAAGGGTTGCATTGTTTACTAAATAAATCAAATCGTTCTGACGATTTAAAGAAGTGATCATTAAGTAGACTAATAATCCAACACAGACAAAAATGGAAATACTTATGATGATCAAGAATTTATTAATAGTTTGGTTTGATTTTGATTTCAGTAACAAATTCAACTCATCTTTGGATTTCTGATTGATTTCAGCATTAATAGTCTTCCAGATTTTTTGTAATTCATTATTTTCCATGATTTTATTTTTTAAAGTTTTGTTTCAATAATTCTTTTGCCCTATTAATTCTCACGCCAACATTTGATTTTGTGATACCTATAATTTGGGCTATTTCATCATAACTCTTTTCTTCCAAATAAAGCAGCATGATTGATTTGTCAAGTTCATCGAGATTATAAATTGCATCCAACAATAATTGAAATGATTCGGTCATTATCATTTCATCAATAATATTTGATTTATCGGGCAATTCAGGTATTGTTTCTCTGTATTCGATTCGGGACACCCTTTTAACCCTTGAGATTGATGTGTTTATTGATACTGCATAAATCCATGAACCAATACTTTCGTGGTTTTTGAGACTCGGATATGACTTCCAAAGCTGATAAATGATTTCCTGAAGATTGTCCTCTCTGTCGGGTTTATTCTTAAAGTATACTAAACTGACTTTATATAATATTCCCTGATAATTTGAGAGTATTTCGAGAAATTCATCCTTTGCTGTATTCATTGTTGAGTTTTTTCTTATAAAGTATTTTTTGAAAAGATTTTCTTACAAAAAAAGAGAAAATTATTTTTTGAAAGTAAAGGATAACAATATATTTAACTGATAATTAATTAACAACAATGCGTCAACAAGGGTGTAGCAGCTTTCCTCTTATCATTTCTCAAACTGCAAGACATTCTTCTCCTTTACTTTAAAAAATTTGTATTATTGTGGCTATAAATCAGCAATGTGTCATTTATGCTTATTTCCAAAACAGCTAAATGTATGATAATGGCAGGGTTACTAATTACCCTTTACTCCTGCGACCCAGGAGCCGATGAAACCCTTAAAATAACAAACAAAACCAATAGTTCCCTTACCTTTATCATCGAAAAGAAAGGCTATTTCCCCGACAAAGAGACCTACTATTTCACCTATCAGAATCACAACACGGCCAGCTATGAAATTGTTGGCGACACTATATTGATTGTTGAATGTGAGGTTCTTAGGGACGAAGAGTTGATCCTTTTCTATTTAGGCCCCATAGGAACTATTGGATCGATGGTATCCAAAGAGGATGGCGAATACTGGCTTGGTGAAATATGCGATACAATATTCTTGAAAAACCATGTACTTAAAAAGGACATTTGGGATTTCGATAATTGGGATATTTACGTTGAATACTACAAAAACGGTGGTGGTGAATCGATTTTTAACTTCATTGTGAAGGACGGAGATATTGAATAAATCTCTCATGCTTATTGAAGCCTTTCCATCATTCTTCAGAATGCTAAAAGCAACTTTACCCTGATCTGATCGCTGCTTCCTAGTTATCAGCTCTTTCTTCAATTAGCTCTCTTATCACCACCGATGCCATAACACATCCGAAAATTGGAGGCATGTAGGAGATAGTTCCAACGGTAGTTTTTTTATTGGGTTCATCCTCGCAGGGAATCATTGCACTGTATGGAACCTCTTCGGTTGAAAACACCACCTTAAACCCCTCGTGTACCCCAAGTCGGTGAAGGCGCTTTCGCAGAATACGGGCCAAAGGACATATATGCGATTGCGAATTATCGGCTACCTGAACCTTCGATGGATCAAGTTTTCCGCCGCTACCCATGGAACTCACCAGCCTATGCCCGTTTTTTAGGCTGTCGTAAATTAAAAAAATCTTGGGCGATAGGGTGTCAATGGCATCCACCACATAGTCATAAGGTTTTGATAGAATTTCTTTCATCCTTTCATCGCGGATGTACTCCTGAACAATATTCAACTTAAGCTTTGGATTGATATCCATGAGTCGCTCACCCAAGATAATGGTTTTGGGCTTGCCTAAAGTGCTTGTTAGTGCAGGCAACTGACGATTGAGGTTGGTAAGATGTATCTGGTCGCCATCGACTATGGTTAACTCACCAATACCAGCACGACAAAGCTGCTCCGCAGCGTATCCTCCCACGCCTCCAAGCCCCACAACCAGAACGTGGCTTCTGCTTAACTTATCAACATTTTGTTCTCCTATAAGGAGTTTAGTGCGTTCAAGCCAATGCATATCAATACTTTATTATTCAACTTTGAAATGTTCTGCAAAAATACCAATGAAAGTGGAAACTGGGAAAAGTATTCGTGGATTATTCTTTTTCTAATATGTTTCGTAATACAAAATATGTTGAATAACAACTTAAAAGCAATCAAAAAACTGACATTTATCCTGTAAGTATTCAATCTTAACCCACTACTTTTGCAAAAAAATAATTAAACCCCATAAATATCATGAAAATTACTCATATCGAACACATTGGAATCGCAGTTAAAAGTTTATCTGAGGCTATTCCTTTCTACGAAAATGTTTTGGGCCTAAAGTGCTACAACATCGAGGAGGTGAAGGATCAAAAGGTTAAAACCGCTTTCTTTCAGGTTGGACAAACCAAAATTGAGCTTTTAGAATCGACTGATCCAGAGGGTCCCATTGGAAAGTTTTTGGAGAAAAAGGGGGAAGGTGTTCATCACATTGCCTACGCTGTGGACAAAATTGAGGATCAACTTAAAGACGCTGAGGAGAAGGGTGTAAACCTAATTGATAAGGCTCCCCGAAAGGGAGCTGAGGGGCTCGACATTGCCTTTATTCACCCAAAATCAACCTTTGGGGTACTAACCGAATTCTGCGAGAACAAGAATAAGTAATCTAAATACAAAAAATATTAGAATCCATGAGTACTCATGAAAAGAAAATTGAGGAATTAATCCAACTAAGGGAAAAAGCCAAACTCGGTGGTGGAGAAAAAAGAATTGCGGTACAGCATAAAAAAGGTAAGTTAACCGCTCGCGAGCGCATTGACATGCTGCTTGACGAAGGTAGCTTCGAAGAGTTTGATATGTTCGTATCGCATCGTTGTATTGATTTTGGCCTGGAAAAAGAAACATACCTCTCCGATGGTGTGGTAACAGGATACGGTTCAATCGATGGACGATTGGTATACGTATTCTCACAGGACTTCACTGTTTTCGGCGGATCCCTTTCGGAAATGTTTGCTGCTAAAATCTGTAAGATCATGGACATGGCCATGAAGGTTGGTGCTCCGGTTATTGGGATAAACGATAGTGGCGGAGCCCGTATTCAGGAAGGAGTTAAGAGTCTGGGGGGCTATGCCGAAATTTTCCAGCGTAATATTCTAGCCTCGGGGGTGATCCCCCAAATATCAGCCATTTTTGGCCCTTGTGCAGGAGGTGCTGTTTACTCCCCTGCCCTAACCGACTTTATTATAATGAGCCGGAATACCAGCTATATGTTTGTAACCGGGCCAAAAGTGGTGAAGACCGTAACCGGTGAAACCGTTACCTCCGAACAGCTTGGTGGAGCCGATGTACATGCCTCCAAATCGGGGGTTGCACATTTTGTTGCAGACTCCGAAGAAGAAGGGATTATGCTGATTAGAAAGTTGTTAAGTTACCTTCCCCAAAATAACCTTGAGGATCCCCCCATCGCACCTTGCGATGATCCAATAAATAGGCTGGAAGATTACCTAAATGAGATTATACCAGAAAACCCAAACAAGCCATACAACGTTGTTGAGGTAATTGAAGCCATTGTCGATTACAGGGAGTTCCTTGAAGTACAGCGTCAATATGCTCCCAACATAATCACCGGTTTTGCCCGTTTCAATGGTATTCCCGTGGGCATTGTGGCCAACCAGCCTCAGTACATGGCTGGAGTACTCGATATTAACGCTTCGCGAAAAGCCGCAAGGTTTGTACGTTTTTGCGATGCCTTCAATATTCCCATAGTAACCCTTGTTGACGTACCCGGATTCCTCCCTGGAACTGGCCAGGAGTACAACGGAATAATCCTGCATGGTGCCAAATTGCTATTCGCCTACGGCGAGGCAACCATTCCAAAGATCACAATAATCCTCAGGAAAGCATATGGAGGTGCTTACGATGTGATGAGCTCAAAGCATCTACGCGGAGATATTAACTATGCATGGCCGGGTGCTGAAATAGCAGTGATGGGGCCTAAGGGTGCCATTGAAGTGTTACTTAGCCGTGAACTCGAGAGCATAGAGGATGAAAAAGCCAAAGTAGATTTACTGGTTAAAAAGGAGATGGAATACAAGGACAAGTTTGCCAATCCATATGTTGCAGCTAAGTTTGGCTACCTCGATGACGTGATTGAACCACGTAACACAAGGTTTAGAATAATCAGGGCTTTACAGTCGTTGCAAACCAAGAAGGATCTGAATCCACCGAGGAAGCATTCAAATTTACCCTTATAAATTTTTGGCGATGAATTTAAACTTATTGCTACTTAACTCAACAAAAACCAGTGCTGCCGAAGAGTTTGTAAAACTCGATCCGTATGGAATTGGGATGGCTGTAATGGCCATGCTTGTGGTTATCTTAGTATTAGCGTTGGCAGCCATTACATTTCAGAACATTGATAATCTGATTCACTTCTTTACTAAACTGCTATCGAAGAAATCCGTTAAAGCTGAAATTCCTTCAAAAACAGAGAAAAGTAGTACAAGTGGAGACGATATAGCAGCCATTGCATTAGCTCTTTATCTATACAAAAACGAGCTTCACGACACTGAGAGCCTAACCCTTACATTCAATCGAATATCGAGAACTTACTCACCATGGAGCAGTAAGATTTACGGAATAATGAACAAAGCAATTAAACGAACACCCCTTTCGAAATAATTCAAAATAATGAAGAACTATAAATTTTCTATCCACGGTAACCAATACGAAGTGAATATCATTTCGGTTGAAGATAACATTGCCGAACTTGAAGTGAACGGCACGCTTTACAAAGTTGAGGTTGACAAAGCGATTCAACAATCCAAAACACCAAAGTTGGTGAGACAACCCATTGTACCATCAACTGACAGCCATCCAACAGTTACAAAAACTAGCGCACCAAGTGCGCCAAAGGGCGTAGGGCACATTAAATCGCCATTGCCAGGTGTTATCCTCGATGTTTTTGTTAAAGAGGGTGATACGGTTAAAAAGGGACAAAAATTGCTTTGCCTTGAGGCAATGAAGATGGAGAACAATATTGATTCCGATAAAGACGGAAAAGTGGAAAAAGTAAACGTGAAAAAGGGTGATTCCATTATGGAAGGAGACATCCTAGTAACCATAGGAGATTAAAGCCATGGAAGGACATAGTTTTTTTAGCTTTATTACAGAACACCTTCTTCAATTTTACAACAATACTGGTTTCTCCAACTTCACATGGGGACATGGTATTATGATAGCTATAGGGTTATTCTTCATTTACCTGGCAATTGCTAAAGAGTGGGAACCCTTACTTTTGATACCAATTGGTTTTGGAATAGTTGTAGGAAATGTTCCTTTCACCGAAGGTTTTATGCTTGGAATATACGAAGATGGCTCAGTTCTAAATTACCTTTACTTCGGAGTTCGATATGGCGTTTACCCTCCATTAATATTCTTGGGGCTTGGGGCAATGACAGATTTCTCAACCCTTATCTCAAACCCAAAGCTAATTTTAATTGGTGCAGCAGCCCAATTTGGTATTTTTGGAGCATACGCAATAGCTCTTGCCCTTGGATTTACAGGGGCAGAGGCTGGTGCTATAGGAATTATTGGCGGAGCCGATGGACCTACCGCTATTTTTATCAGCTCAAAACTTGCACCAGACCTTATGGGTGCCATAGCCATATCAGCATACTCGTACATGGCACTGGTGCCTGTAATACAACCGCCTCTAATGAAGTTGCTCACCACATCAAAGGAGAGGGTGATACGCATGAAACCTCCTCGCACGGTTTCGAAACTGGAAAAGATTCTTTTCCCGCTAATTGGTTTACTACTTACAACATTTGTTGTTCCAAGCGGGATGCCACTTCTTGGCATGCTTTTCTTTGGTAACCTCTTAAAAGAAAGTGGTGTAACCAAACGGTTAGCCGAAACTGCCCGCGGTCCACTGGTTGATATTGTTACTATTCTGCTCGGGTTAACTGTTGGTGCATCTACCCAGGCAACCGTTTTCCTTAACCCCTCATCAGTTTTGATTTTTGGGCTTGGAGCGGCTTCATTCATTTTGGCTACCACAGCAGGAATTCTATTTGTTAAATTCATGAATTTATTCTTAAGCAAGGAGAATCAGATCAATCCGCTGATCGGAAACTCTGGTGTATCAGCCGTACCCGATAGTGCCAGGGTTTCGCACCATATAGGGCTTCACTACGATAAATCAAACTATTTGCTAATGCATGCTATGGCCCCAAACGTTGCCGGTGTAATTGGCAGCGCAGTGGCAGCTGGTATATTACTAAGCTTTCTCTACTAAAAAAAACAGTATTAAATATAAAACCGACAGTGAAACCTGTCGGTTTTTTTTATTTTTATGCCAGTTTACTTTGGGAGTGCAACGAAAGATGTATTACATTTTGAAAAAACCTTAAATACCCTACTATTATGTTTAAACGGTATAAACAAATCGTATTTATTGTACTCTTAATTTCTCTCGTTCTTTTTGGGATTCTGAGGAAGTGCTTCGATGTGGGTAAAATCTATACTGACTTACCTTTCGATACAACTGCTACCCATGAGAAGCGATTCCATTATACCCGATACGAGGGCCTCCCTAAGAATAGAGCCGTTCTTGAGATATTTAGGTACATTAAGAAATATAAGCACAAAAGACCATATGCAAACCAAGATATAAAGCAATATTTTCAATGCCAAAAGTCAATAATAAAAAGTCATTCAAATCAAGTAAACCCTAAAAGCAAAAACATAAGTTTAGCCCTATTTGGCGATTTGATGTGGGTTGGGAAAGTATCTTCCAATTACGTTTCTGGCAGTATCATGAACTATCTCTGCAATCACGATTTGGTTTTTGGCAACCTCGAATCGCCCATCGATAAAAATCGAAGGGTACCAAACATACTCCCTGACTACCTAACCTACAACTCTAATCCCACTCTTCTGGATGCATTTACAGACCATGAGACCGAGGGTTCCCCCTTTACTGTGCTTTCGCTTGCCAATAACCATGTGCTCGACAGGGGTGTTGAGGGAGTGCTCAACACCATGAAACTTTTAGACGAAATGGGGATAATGCATACAGGTGTTTTCCCTAAAATGTACCAGGGGAAAAAGTACCTTACCCTCGAAAAAAATGGAATAAAGATAGGCTTCTATGCCGCAACCTATGGTCTGAACTTTGACAAACCAGAGTATCTGAGTAAGATTGATGTTAACCATCTCAGAGGAATTGCCCCTCCCGATTCTCTGGCAATTGATCAATCAGAAGTTCAAGATGTTATTGCATCGATGAAAGCCGAGAAGGTCGATTTCATTATTATTAGCATGCATTGGGGCTACGAATTTGAGCTATACCCGGATCCATTGATCCAGAAAGTTGCCCATTCAATTGTTCAAGCTGGAGCTGATTTGATACTGGGAAGCCACCCACATATTTTTCAACCCATTGAAGTTGTATATGTCAACGGATATGCCCAAACGGATGAACCCGAAACAAAACACCTTTGCCCTAAAAACCTTAACGATGAGTGGGGTGGCCCACGCAAAGCGGTTATATTCTATTCATTGGGAAACTTTGTTTCCAGGATGTACACCCCGTCCTGTCAGGTTGGAGTAATAAGTTCAATAACTCTTCATAAGAATACTGAAACATTGGTTACTGATTGGTATTTAAATAATTCGCAGTTTGTATACAATGTTGTGCCCACTTTCCCCGGCAAAAAACACCGATTAATGTTCTACAATGAATTCAGGGATCTATATCTTGTAAAACCCACTAAACGTAACAGAAAAATTAAGGAAGAAGTTGAGTTTATGATCAGGCACTTTGGTGCATAAATGGGATAAACCAAAATTACGATTGATGATCAAACATTTTGTTTAAATTGATGGATACTAAATAACCAATATGAACCGAAAGCAACGGTACCAAAATGTTGTAGAATACTTTAGAACGAATATGCCCGTTGCTGAAACGGAGCTTAACCATACAACTCCATATGAGCTTATTGTAGCAACAATTCTTTCGGCACAATGCACCGATAAAAGGGTGAATATCATTACACCTTCCTTCTTCGAAAAATTTCCAACACCCCAAACATTAGCCGCTGCCACACAAGAAGCAGTATTCGAAGTTATTAAATCGTGTTCGTACCCCAATAGCAAAGCTAAAAACCTTATTGGAATGGCAAAAGCAGTAGTGGAGAAGTTCAATGGAAAAATTCCGGTAGATTTGAAGGCATTGCAAACCCTTCCGGGTGTTGGGCGGAAAACCGCCAATGTGGTGGCATCCATCGCCTTCAATACAGCAGCTATTGCTGTAGATACACATGTTTTTAGGGTATCCAAACGCATTGGGTTAAGCCATAATGCAAAAACACCCCTTGAAACAGAAAAGCAGTTGATGAAGTTTATCCCAAAGGAATTATGGGCAATCGCTCATCACTGGTTAATTCTACATGGGCGATACACCTGCATAGCACGCAAACCCAAATGCTCTGAATGTGGTATCAAGGAGTATTGTAAAGAGTACCCCCGGATTCAAAAATCAAACCAAATCGATAAAGCAAAACAAACCAAAACCTAAAACTATGAAAAGATTACTTCTGCTGGCTATTGTTTCAGCATTGTTTGCGTCATGCAAACCCAAGACAAATGAAGAGGCTGATACCAGCCCAATTGACAAGGGCACCATTGAAAAGGTAAAGAATGAACTTATCGGAAAATACGGTCAGGAATTTGAATTCCGCATAAACCGGGGGATCGACCAAACGGCTACCCTCTGGAGGAAATCGGATGGCACACCCTCAGATTTTGAAACTTTCTGTATCGGCAATTTCATTGCCGATGAACAAGAGTTAGATTTAGTCTTCGATAGGCTTAACAACAACTTTGAGTACCTTTATGGTTACATGGGTCGTATCAGCTTTGAGCTGAATCGCCAGCTGGACGAAGATCGCGGACCAATACACCGGATCGATCAGATTTTTGGTGCTTACAGCCCCAGCGCTCATGTTCAGGAAGATTTCTACAGCAACAAAATTGCATTTATCATCACCCTGAATTTTCCAAATTACACACTCGAGGAGAAGACCGAACTTGGTGGAGAATGGAGTGACCGGCAATGGGGCTTTGCTCGGCTTGGTGATATGTACACTGCCCGTATACCTGCCAGAATTATTCAGGAAAACAGGAAGGTTTACAGCGAAGGACGACTATACATATCGGAGTATAACATTTATGCCGATCAGCTACGAAACGAGAAGGGCGAGCAGTTGTTTCCAGATGGAATGCGATTGCTATCGCACTGGAATATCCGCGATGAGATTAAATCGAACTACGATCAACCCAAGGGTTTGCCAAAGCAGGAAATGCTTTACAACGTGATGCTACGAATAATAAATCAGGATATCCCCAAACAGGTTATCAACAGCAATGCTTTCCAATGGAATCCACATACCAATGAGCTATACCAGGAAGGTGTTTCCATTAAGTCCGATCCTGAAGATATTGCTCGGTATCAGCATCTACTGAATAACTTCAAGGCAATGCAAAAGGTTGATCCTTACTATCCCAATCTGGAAACATACATCAAAAGGCGATTTGATAGCAACATGGAAATTCCCATGCATGAAGTTGAATCTCTGTTCAGGGAGTATGCATCATCACCGCTCATTCGTCAAACAGCACTATTAATAAGCAAACGACTTGGTCGGGAACTTCGCCCCTTCGATATTTGGTATAACGGTTTTGTGGGCAGAGGTATAACAGAGGACCAACTCGATAAGATTACCCGTAGCCGATACCCCAACCCTAAAGCGTTAGAGAATGACCTGCAGCGTATCCTTGTTGACTTAGGATTTAGCAAGAAGGATGCACAGTTTTTGGCATCGAAAATTGAAGTAGATGCTGCCCGGGGATCGGGACATGCCATGCGAGCCTCCATGCGATCGATGCCTTCGCACCTACGTACCCGCATTGCCGCAAGCGGCATGGACTACAAGGGTTACAACATAGCCATTCACGAGTTTGGGCACAATGTGGAGCAGACCATCAGCCAGCACATGGTGGATAACAGGTTTATCAATGGTATTCCGAATACCGCATTCACCGAAGCGCTGGCCTTTATGTTCCAAAAACGCGATTTACAGCTTTTAGGAATAAAGCAAAAAGATCCCCTTTTGGAGTTTCTTGATGTACTTGACATTTTTTGGGATAACTACGAGATGATGGGAGTGTCGCTGGTGGATATGAAGGTTTGGGAATGGCTCTACAAAAACCCGAATGCCGATGCTTACCAGCTAAAGGATGCAGTTGTAAGTATTGCAAAAGATGTTTGGAACGATTACTACGCTGATGTTTTCGGCGAAAAGGACATCCCTCTTCTGGCCGTTTATTCGCATATGATCCAATCGCCGCTTTACCTGATGAATTATCCTTACGGAAGGCTAATCATGTTTCAGCTGGAGGACTACATTGCCGGTAAGGATTTTGCCCAAGAAGTGTTAAGGATCTTTGCCATTGGGCAAATAACCCCTCAACACTGGATGCAGAAAGCAGTAGGTGAACAGATAAGCAATAAACCACTGTTCAGTGCTGTTGAAAAAGCGTTGGAAATTGTGAAGGAATAAAATTGTTTTAATAATGTGTCCGAGCAAGTATCAATCGAGTTGATATTTGCTCGGATTTTTTTAGCGAATAAGTTTGAAGCGAATCCGTAAAACCCCTGCCATAAAATCGGTGGAAATAATTCTAAACCCTCCTATTTCCTTTGTATTTGAAACATGAGGCCCAATACAGGCGCAAGCGTCATATTGGCCAACCTTTACAACCCTTAACTGATCGGGGGCATTATCGGGGAGCTTCGAAAGATCCAAAAAAGTAGCTGCTTCAACCTTTGGAACTAACACCTCGGTTACATCAACGTTTGAGCGAATAACCTCGTTTACTCTGCGTTCAATTTCTGTAATTTGCTCAGGGGAAGGAGACTCATTTAGAGTGTAATCGCATTTCGATTTTTTACGCTCGATGTGTGCGTTTTTCGATCGTGAACAGCCAAACATCCTCACCATGGTTTGGTTAAGGATATGCTCAGCTGTATGCATGTGAGGGTCATAATTCTTTTCGCTCATCTTAAAATATTTCTTCAAAAATATAGAATCTGACTATACTTAATCAAACTAAAACTAACAATTTTATGCTTTCAACAAGCTTGAATATGAAAAATATTTCAGAATTTTAATGTACCTGCTTCAATACATAGTGCTTTTGAATAAACTATCTTTGCAATGAAAAGATTTTATTGATTAATTAACTAATTCTATAAGATTGATAAATACCATTGAACTAGAAGGCATGGAGTTTTTTGCCTACCACGGATGCTACAAAGAGGAGCAAACAGTAGGCAACCAGTTTACGGTAAACCTTAAGCTAGAAACCTCATCCATAAATGCCATTAAAAGCGATAGTTTAAGGGATGCCCTCAACTATCAGCAAGCATATGAAATTGTTAAAAAAGAAATGGCTATCCCATCCCACCTGCTCGAACATATTGCTGGACGAATACTTGATGCACTATTCAACGAATTGGAGCTATTAGAAAATGCAACGGTTAAGGTATCAAAGCTAAATCCACCCATGGGTGGAAAAATGGACTGCGTTAGCGTAACCCTTTCAAGAAAAAGATGGGAATAGTAAGGTTCAGGCATTGTCCCAGTTGTGATTCAATATTTGATTGCTACTGTGAATCGGACCGAATATGCTGGTGTGAAGGTATTACTCTGTCAAAGGAAAACCTCTCTATTCTTTCGCAGCATTTTATTGGTTGCCTTTGCCCCAATTGCATGAAAGAATTCTGCGATAGAATGCAATACGAAAACATCCAATAGTGATTTATAGCCTTTTTACCGAAGATCGGGTATGAATTAATGGTTTTTTTTATATATTTGCACTCCGTTATTTGTTTAATTGGTCTCGTGGCCGAGTGGCTAGGCAGAGGTCTGCAAAACCTCGTACAGCGGTT
>CAZDXY010000085.1:0-16556 GCA_964509385.1 uncultured Rikenellaceae bacterium | reverse complement strand
GTATTACCAAATAAATGGTGGGTTATTCCATTTACACAGAAGGATTTACACTCCCTTTTACCCCCTGGCCCCGTATTCAGCTTTAATGCTGAATACGGGGCCATAAGTCATAATTATTGATGGCATTTGGTCACCGTCAATTGCTGCCGGATTATTTAAAGATGTCATATGTTCCGGCGGGGTTCTGATATTTAATTTATTTTCCCTTATATTCAGGTTCGCGTTTTTCCACAAATGCTTTCATGCCCTCTTTTTGATCTTCGGATGCAAAGAGCATAGACCAGGTTTTCTGTTCGAAAGCGAGTCCAGATTGCAGGTCTACATTGGCGCCAAAGTTGATGCACCGCTTAGCGGCTTTCAAGGCTACCGGAGCCTTTTTGGCCAATTCCAAAGCCATCTTTTTCGCTTCGTCCATAAGATTTTCTAGAGGAACCACTTTAATAACCAGACCAATCTTGAGCGCATCATCGGCACTGATAGTTCTGCCGGTAAAAATCATGTATTTTGCCCAGCCAGTTCCAACTAGCCTTGTTAAACGCTGCGTACCGCCGGCTCCGGGGATGATTCCAAGATTTATCTCTGGCTGGCCGAATTTGGTTCCTTCAGAGGCAATGCGGATATCACAACACAAAGATAATTCAAATCCGCCTCCTAACGCCATACCTGCTATAGCCGCAACAATCGGAACTGGTAGGTTTGACAACTTGTCTATGCACCGGTTGGCTAGGTTAATAAACTCCTCCATCATCAAAGGCGTCCCGTTTGACATAAAGGTAATGTCCCCACCGGCTGAAAACACCTTGGTTCCACCGGTTATGATGAGGGCTTTTATTTCTTTATCAGCCGCTATTTCATCAACCAACTTGTCCAATGCCGATATCAGTTCATAATTTATTGCATTAAGTTCTTTGGGACTATTTAAAGTAATAATCCCGATTTGGTTTTCCTTCTCGAAGAGCACTACTGATGACGACAATTCATTATAGCCTCCTTTTAAATACTCTCTTAACTAATTCCCCCTAAAAATTTCAGGAGAAATTTTCAGAAACCTTAAACAATGCACATATTACAGTTAAAACAAGAATGAGGAGGAATTCCTTATGTATATCCCTCTAAATGTCACCTCCTAATCCCAGGTGTTGTCTGGGAAAAAGTTATTTAAGCCAATTCATCTTTTTGGCATAGAAAGTCAACTCATCACGGAAATCGGGATGAGCTACAGCAATTAATGACTTTGCCCGGTTTTTGAGTTCATCCCCCTGCAAATGAGCTATTCCATATTCGGTAACAATGTTATCTACATCACTCCGGGGAGTGTTAACAATGGCGCCCGGTGTAAGCATTGGCTTGATACTGGAATGTTTATTCCCATTTTTGTCAGTATAGGTTGAGTGTATGGCAATAAAAGACTGTCCCCCTTTAGAGCGCCAGCAGCCTTGTACGAAATCCAACTGACCACCTGCTCCAGAATATTGAATAGGTCCGATGGACTCTGAAGCGCACTGCCCAGTTAAGTCCACTTCCAGGGTGGCATTTACAGATATTACGTTGTCATTCAAACCGATGTTATACGGATCATTTACATAGGAAGCTGGATACATTTCCACAAAGGGATTGTTATTTATGAAATCATAGAGTTTTTTGGTGCCCATCGCAAAAGAACTGACAATTTTATCTTTGTGGAAAGTCTTCTTAGAACAGGTTATGACTCCATCGTAATAGAGATCAACCATAGCATCGGTAAGCATTTCGGAATGGACACCGAGGTCTTTTTTATCATGCAGTAGCTTGGTTACAGCATTAGGCACGCCGCCAATGCCTACTTGGATACAGGCCCCGTCAGGCACCCTATCAGCAATATATTGTCCGATGATTTCATCTTCCTTGCTGCTCGGGATGTCGGGGATCTCCACCAGGGGATTGTTGACTTCGCAAAGCGCGGTAACCTCGCTAATATGAAAGAAGCTATTTCCAAAGGTTCTCGGCATATTTTCATTGACTTCCAAAATCAAATCTCTATATAACCCACCTGAGCGTCTCCAGAAGCCAGTAGCCACCTCCGCATTAGTACCGGAACTGAAAAAACCATTCTCATCCATGGCTGAAACCTGGGCCATAACAATGGAATTTTTTATGCCGGGGATGCGATTAACAACAATCTCTTCGACTTGTCCCAGCCGGTTGGAAACGATACTGTAGTATCCCTTTTGAACTCCTGTACGGACGGCGGGACCCGTAAACCCGGTTACTATTCTTATCCGATCCTGGAGATCGGGAGCCATGATGCGCGTCGGTTTAAGATCGATCCCGGATATGTATACTATATCACGTAGTTTACCTGCCCGTACTCGGTCGGCAGCGGCATCCATTATAGCCGCTGTCGCTCCATTTCCTAATGCAGATCCTATGCCGTCTCCGTCCTGAATCAACTCGGCACACTCTTCCACGCTGCGAAGTTTCTGTTTGTACATTTCTTTCCATTTTTTATTCACAGTACATCTCCTCCGTTTAATAAAAATCTCATTTTTAATATTTCTTGCTATCGCAATAATTCATAATGTAGGCAAGCCACTAGGCCTTGGCTTTTGCATTTTTGCATTTTTATGGTTGTTTATAGAATCATCCGTTAAGCCATGCTTGTATTCTTTTTCATCAAATGCTGGTATTACTCCTCATTTCAATAACCTTTTCATTATTTTTCCTGAGGCAGTCCTGGGAAAGTCCTCCACAAATTCGATGCTCTTGGGAACCTTGTACGGAGATAGCCTTTCCCTACAGAATTTAATAACTTCATCAGCATCCAGGTCAAATTTGGGTTTCTTCTTGATTACAGCTTTTACAACTTCGCCCTGCCGTTGATCAGGCATTCCTATAATTGCTACCTCCATTATTTTAGGATGTTGATAAAGAATATCTTCCACTTCAGTAGGATAAACATTGAACCCGGCAACAACAATCATTTCCTTGAGTCGGTCAACGAATTGCAAAACTCCTTCTGAAGTCATCCGGACAATATCCCCAGTATGCAGCCAGCCATCTCTAAAGGTTTTGGATGTTTCCTCGGGTTTTTCCCAATAACCGGCACTGACTGTGGGACCTTTAATAAGCAGTTCACCTGATTCTCCGATTGGTACATCCTCGCCCGTATCCGGATCGTTCACTCTTACATCAGACCCTATGAAGGACATTCCCATACCAACCAAAGTTTGGCCATAAAATCTGTTAACAATTGTCCCAGAGGTTGATTCCGTAAGACCATAACCTTCAACAACATTACCGCCCGAAACCGTCTTAAAGACATTTACGACTTCTTCAGGTACCGGGGCTCCCCCTACAAGCCAGTAGCGCACACTTGACAAGTCATATTGTTTTAGATCAGGGTGTTGGGCCAGAACTGTGAGTATGGTCGGAACCGCACGGTAACAGGTACAACGTAGACTATGGATGGTCTTGAGAGTTTCATCAGGATGAAAACGGACCATGATGACTATTTTGCCGCCTAGCGAAATCGGAATAAGCGCCATTTGGAACATCGCATAATTGTGAGACAACGACAGACTAACCGGCCAGACTTCTTCACCTTCCATAGCCTTGTAATCCATTTGGTTTGCACCGGTGACATATGAAGTAATATTATAATGTGTTACCATGATTCCTTTTGGTAAACCAGTTGTTCCACTGGTATACTGAAGAACCGCCAGATCTTCCCTCGGATTAATTGTTGTATAATCGAACCGTGATGATTGGTTGATAATTTTGGCAAATTCTATAATGTTGTTCATATACGTTATTGGTTGCATTTCATCTACACCAAAAGGAGCGCATGGGGATGGATTCAGAGGCAGATAATCATGAAGGGAACCCACGACCATAAACTTCAGTGTGCTTTCTTCAAGGATTTTCTGAACCTTACTAACCAGAAAGTCCAGCGTAATAATTGCTTTTGATCTTGAGTCATTAACGATGGTAAGCAATTCTTTTGCTGAGGACATGGGGCCTATTTGAACCACTACCGCCCCCAGTTTCATAAGCGCAAAGAAGGCTATTACATATTGAGGACAGTTGTCCATATGAATAACCACCCGATCGCCTTTCTCAATCCCAGCATTGCTTAAGCCGTTAGCCAATTTATTGCTTAAGGATTCTAACTCGGCATAGGTTAGCTCTGTACCATAGTAATAAATTGCAATATTATCGGGAAATTTCTTAAAGGAATTAGTAAGATATTTATACACGGGCATTTCTGGCAAGTTTAATTCCCGAGAGACTAAAGGATCAATTGCTTTCAACCAGGGTCTCGTTGAATATATACTCATCTTTACCACTCCCTTGATAAAAGATAAAATCGCCGGTTATTACAGTATTTCAATTTGTTAACCCAGAACATATTTTTTAAATATTGATTATAAGCGAAAGTGGGTATCAATTAATTATAAAACGCATCACGAAAACCACAGCCAATTATTAACCGAAATGATAACTAAAAAGTAAACCGGTTAAGAGGCGTCCGTTCTTGACCTTGAGTTTCTGTGCTGCCCAAGTAATTCACGGGAAGCCAGAAGGAACGTGGGACTAATCAATTCCTGCCCCTTCTGGACTTGAGAGTCTGATTGAACAACTACTCCAGGTCAAGGGTTTTGGATAAACGGGCACCAAGTGGATCTCATTAATGAGCTATAGTGCTTAAGTATTCATGCTACCAGGGTATCAATTTTAGTTTGCAAAATACTTTTTGTTTCGTATATTTTCATATAGGGACGCCGCCTCAATCTTTGAATTTGTGCTTTTCTTTGCCAGATTAGCAAATACAAATGTATTGAGAGCGTTCTCGTTTTTTAAAGACGTACGGGAATGCTCCTAATAAGAAGTATGATTAGCAGCTAGCAAAGCTCAAAAATCATTGCTAGTCCCTGTCCTCCACCTACACACATGCTAACCATCCCATATTTAACATTTCTTCTTTCCATTTCGTACATAAGAGTGGCGGTGAGTTTCCCCCCGGTGGCTCCCAGGGGATGGCCCATCGCAATTGCTCCCCCGTTTACGTTGACGATATTTGGATCAATACCAAGCTCACGTACGCAGAAGACCGCTTGTGATGCAAAAGCCTCGTTCAACTCGATCAGGCCAATATCTTCCAGTTTTAATCCATATCTTTTAAGAGCCTTGGGAATGGCATAGATAGGCGCGATTCCAAATTCGTCTGGCCTGCATCCAGCAACCGCACAGCCGACATATTTAAGGCGGGCTTTTATTCCCAATTCGTCGGCTTTTTCTCTCGATATCACCACTGCCGCAGAAGCGCCGTCGGTAGTCTGCGATGAATTACCCGCGGTAACAGTTCCCCCGGGCACAAAAACTGGCCGTAACTTGGCCAGAACTTCCATGGTGATATCAGCGCGAACGCCTTCTTCATAATCGTAGAGGATTTGTGTGCTTACTACTTTATTATTCTTATCCAACTTTGAAGTGGTTACCGGCACGGGTACATATTCATTCTTAAACTTTCCTTCTTTCAGTGCCTGGGCGCATTTTCTATGACTGTTGAAAGCAAACTCGTCCTGGCTCTCCCTCGAAACCCCATAACGATTTGCCACGTTCTCTGCCGTCTGACCATTAGTAGCATATAATTGTCCAAGGTATGGATCTTCTACAAACGCTACTTCGGGCCTTGGGAGGCCACCCATAGGATTAATAAGGCTCATGCTTTCTATGCCGCCTGCTATAACAACGTCACAACGCCCGGAAATAATTGCCTCAGCAGCAAAACCTATTGCTTGTGAGCCCGAAGAGCAAAACCTGTTAATAGTTACCGCAGGTACACTCTCAGGAAGACCCGCATACATACTAGAAAGTCTAGCAATATTCAATCCGTTTAGCTGTTCGGTTATAGCACATCCCATAATAACATCGTCAATCATGTCGGGCTTTATCGAGGGTACTCTTCTAAGCGCCTCTTCTATTACCAGCTTGCCTAAATATACCGGACTTGTATCGCTTAATGTTCCCCGTGGAGCTTTTCCACCTGGTGTCCTTACTGCTGAGACGATAACAGCTTCTTTCAATTGTCTTACCTCCTATCATCTAATATACCTCTGTTTTTATGTTAATTACGCAGTGGTTTGCCTTTAGTCAACATGTGAGTTATTCTGTCTATTGTTTTTTGCTGGCCTAAAAGACTCATAAAACATTCTCTCTCCAAATCCAACATATATTGCTCGTTGATCATTACACCTTTGGAAATGCTTCCTCCGCCCATTACGTCGACAATCCTACAGGAAAGATACCAGTCATATTCACTAATCAATCCGGCCTCCATCATATGCCTGCTACCAGCTTTGAACATCGACACATTTTTGGCCCCGACTACGGAGAATGGTCTGGAAATTGGTTTTCCATAACCTTTATTATTCAGCTCAATCACTCTTGTTTTAGCGTCAGCTAACAGATGATCATCACTAAGTGTGATTCTGTCTGTTGGCTTCATAAAACCTAGCTTAATGGCCTCTTTGGCACTTGTTGATACATTGGCACTGGCGATGTTCTGAAAGCTTGAAAGCAGAAAATCACTAGGATGGGCAGCAGTTCCTTCAATTCTCTGTAAAGCCCTCATGGTAAGCTCTTTTATTCCGCCCCCGGCTGGGATTAACCCAACTCCAATTTCCGTCAATCCCATGTAGGTCTCCCCAGAAGCTTGAATGGCGGCGGTGGCCATAGCAATCTCACATCCACCACTCAGTGCGCTACCCTGTACCACAGCTACTACCGGCTTTTCAGAATACTTGTTGGCTATATAGGTATCTTGAGATAACTTCACAAATTTTTCGATCGTATCCCACTTTTTCTGTTCTACATAGAACATTAATTGTTTGAGATCCTCGCCCATACAGAAATTTCCACCCGATCCGGTAATAACCATCCCATCCCAATTCTTGTCCAATTCTTTTTGGGATAGCTGCATAATCTCAATCAATTCGCCGGTTATGACCGGGGATTTAGTGTTAAATTGAAGACAAATAACCCCATCACCGATATCATAAAGTGTACCGGCGCTGTTTTCCAAAATGGCCTTATTCTGCTCCTTAAGCTCTTTTAGAACAATTACTTCCGGCTTGTGAGTAATAGCCACATATTTCTTATCAGGAATTGAATAGTAATATTCGATCCCGCCTTCAGATTTGTAGAAAGAGTTGATCCCGGCAGCCAGCATCTCTTTGACCCAGGCAGGAATGACATCCCCCTCGGACTCCATACGGGCTATATATTTGTTAAGATCTAATCCTTCCCACAATTCAAAAGGACCGGCTGCATGGTTGAACCCCCAACGCAGTGCTCTGTCTATATTGAGAATGTCATCTGACACTTCCGGGATTTTTGATGCAGCATATAGGAAAAGGCCTTTCATATGTCTCCATACAAACTGAGCGGCTTTATCATCGCTCTCGAAAAAGACTTCAAGTTTTTTCGTTAAAGTCTTTTCCTTTTTAGCTGCATCAAGACTGTCAAATTTAACCGGCTTTATCGGTGAGTATTCAAGGGTATTGACATTAATTACTAGTTTTTCTTTGCCAACTCTTTTGTAAAAACCACCTTTGGTCTTGTTTCCCAGCATACCTTTGGTATACATCTGCTGGCAGAAGTCAGGAAGCGAAAATATCTCTTTTTCAATTGAATCCTCAACGTTATCCTGAACAACTTTAGATGATGCCACCGTAATATCAATGCCTACAAGGTCAAACAAGCCAAAAATACCTGTGCCACGCCGACCAATTGCACTACTAGTAAGGGCATCTGCTTCTGGTACAGTAAGACCTAATTCCAGCAGCAACCTCCCTACTGAAGGTCCTTCCCAAAGGCCCATACGATTGGCTACAAAAGCCGGAGTTTCTTTGGCGTATACGATTCCTTTTCCGAGAACTCTTTCTCCGAAATCCGCCATGGAAGTGATCACCTCAGGGAGCGTATCCTGACCAGGAATTATTTCCAGGAGCTTCATGTAGCGAACCGGATTAAAGAAATGCGTACCAAGCCAATATTGTCTGAATTCCAGTGGCATTTCAGCCGCAATACTGCTTATGGAAATACTTGAAGTATTTGAAGTCACTATGGTCCCTGGTGTAATATACGGAGCAATTTGTTGCAGTACAGCTTTTTTAATAGCCAGGTTTTCAGGAACAGCTTCAACAACCCAGTCACATTCTGACAACCAGGTCAGATTATCCTTCATATTCCCCACGGTAATTAAATCCGCATCTGCCTTATCCATTAGTGCGCTAGGTTTTGATTTTAAGAGCAGGGCTTTATTCGCCTCAGCAATCCTATTTCTAAATGCAGGGCTATCCATGCTGATGCCTTTCAATTTTTCAGCTTCATTCAGTTCTTTCGGTACAATGTCCAAAAGGAAACTCCTAATGCCGGCATTAGCTAGTTGAGCTGCTATACCGCTTCCCATAGCCCCTGATCCTAGTATTGCAGCCTTTCTGATTTTCTTGTTCACCAATTATTACCTCCAATCTTGCTTACCTTTCAGGTTAGCCTCTTAGCTATTTATATCTGGTTAGATCATCTGATACGCCTTTCAAAAACCAACCGCTAAAACTCAATTCGCTCCCTTTCTAGAGGCTTTCATTAATTGGCCTCCTTGATCGCCCGCTTTTACTATCCTGTTTTGTGATTTTATGGTCAGGAAGAATATCATTCTTTCTATCCATTAGGTATCCAACCAGAACATAACATACCCTGTCACCCAATCACAGGAGAGCTTCTTCGAGTCGATTGTTTTTCGACATCGTCATAATCCTTCCTCCTCGTATAATCTTGACCGGAACAACAACAGCCACATCCATTCAAATTCTTATTTTAATAGGTGAAAATATCGATCGGGGCTTCGATAACGGAATCTTCTCCATACCGAACAATCTCCGCTATGCTCCAGACGTTGGGTAATACGTTTCCGACGTAGTACTTCATGGAGAGAATCTTACCATAATAGAAGTTATAGTCGTAATGGTCTGGTCCCAGTTCTTCCATCCCCTTCTTTGCAATCAGAGCCTGATCCATCAGGCAGTAGGCACCGTACAGCTGACCGGTTGCCGTTTGCAAGCGAGTAGCATAGGTCGGCAACATTCCGGCCTTACCTTCTGCCACATATGCCAATATACTGGTCTGAACCTCTTTGTAGGCTGTAAGTGCCCGTGAAAGATTTACAAATTCTTTATCAAAGCCGGCCTGATTCTGGTTAGTGGTTATGAAGTCCTCAATATCTTTGAGGAAGTTTGCAAATACAGTGCCTTTTTTCATAGTCCATTTGCGTCCGACCAAATCCTGGGCCTGAATAAAGTTGGTTCCTTCGTATAGCGAATAGATCTTACAGTCCCGGGCAGCTTTGGCGGGCACATAGTCTTCCGTATATCCATAACCACCGTGAACTTGAATAGACTCTCCTATCAAGGTCCATGCCTCATCACTGGGATATGCCTTGCAAACCGGCGTAAGGCACTCAATCCGTTCATTGGCTGTTTTTCTCTTATCAGGGTCGGGATCATTATGCGCTACATCAATATAGAAATGACACTTGGCCAGCATTGCCCGGATAGCTTCCAGAGTCGCTTTATTGACCAGAAGCATTCTCTTGATATCTTCGTGATTGATTATTTGAGTACGGCCTGCTTTGGGGTTGGTAATTAATCGGCCCTGTATTCGCTCCCGGGCATAATTGACTGTATTCCAGTACGCATTGGCGGCGGTTGCCAATGAGGCACACCCTACCATCTGGCGGGCTTCGTTCATCAACTGAAACATTTGAGCCATACCTTCGCTAACACCGTTTTCGTCAGGGGGATTGCCCAGCAACCAACCGCGGCATTTGTTCTCATCTCCAAGAGAAAGAGCTACGGTTACATAGCCATGTTGACCCATCTTGTGCTCTACCCCGGTAGCATGAACATCATTGTCCTCAAAGCTGCCATCTTCGTTGACCCAGTACTTGGGAACAACAAAGAGCGATATGCCCTTAGTTCCTTTGGCTGCTCCTTCAATTCTGGCCAAATAGAGATGGATAATATTTTCTGCATGTTGTCCATCTCCAGAAGAAATAAATATCTTGGAGCCCTTGATTTTATAAATCCGGGGGTCATCGGTAGGAAAAGCTTTGGAAAGAATATCACCTACGTCAGAACCTGCCGAAGGCTCGGTTAGACACATAGTTCCTCCCCAATCGCCGTCGAACATTTTGGGCAAAAACATGGCTTTCAAATTTTGATCTCCAAAGGTCTTGATCAGGTTGGCAGCGCCTGTTGCCAATCCGACATATCCAGGGAAGGAAGGGCTGGCAGCAGCCATTAATTCGTTAATAAAACAGTATACAATCTGGGGAATGGTTCCATCTTCGTCTGCAATGTTGCTGCTTCCCCAGCCGTTTTCCTGGATATACTTGAATACTTTGGGATAGGTAGGAGGAATAATTACCTTACCGTCTTCAAATCGAGCTGGATTCTTTTCGCCATCTTCATCGGTGGGAAATATTACTTCGGCCGCTATTTTATAAAACTGATCGATAAACATGTCCAGATCTTCTTTGGCGTAGTAGCCTTTATACTTGGGATACGCGAATACTTCTTCGGTCGGTAGCCATTCTTCGAGAATGAACTTTATGTCTCGCGTATTATATGCAAAATTCGATGCCACGTTATTCAACACCCCTTATTTTTAATATAAATTATAAAAAATTATGAAAAAGCTTAAAAACGATGTTGTCAGAGGGACGGTTTATTATGGCCGCCCACATAATAGTAACCATAGTCCATAAAGTGACCCGGCCAAATTGGGCTATCGTGTCCAATAACTCGTCAATGTTGAATTTGGGCACCGAAATAGCAACTGCACCGCTCAGCCCCCATCCTAGCCCTTTAATCTTGCCCTAAATGTGGTAAATCGGTAAGGAAACCATCAATGAACGGTCCATTTTATCTCTGATCATTGACTGTACTTATGTTTTTAGATCCCCCCTTTGAAGCGCCGTTGCCATTGTATATACCAACCGGTAGGTATATACAATGTAATACAAATATTTGCTTTTTGTCAATATCAAATAACGAAGATGATTGGAAGACATTTATAGTAAAATTAGGGTGCTGCTGGTTGAGTTGGGACAAAAAGTGAAGATGCTAAGATATTAATTAGGAAAACATATAATCCTTAGGTAAAAGTCTTCAACAAGATTCAAGGGTGCGGGTGTTTAACACATTGACCACTAGAACTTCAATTAAGGTTCTAGGCGACAACGATACTGCACACTATCCCATTTGATCATATTATCCACGATATCTCGAAGCCCTATTTCACGGCACATCGAGTCTACCAGGGGAGCCGATCCCACAATTAAAATCTCTCCTCAGCATTTATCGGGTACCATTATCATTTCCTTCTTGGTTATTACTGCCATTAACTGAATCTGTCAACTCTGCCTTTCGGAGTACGGAAGATGGGTATTGACAATAGGCAAATATTTGTATTACATTATATATACCTACCGGTCGGTATCTGTAATGGTGATGGCGCTTCACAGGGGGGCTTTAAAAAGCTATCAGTAATTGCTGGTTTAAAAAGGAATACGGAGTAATTAGGAAAAGCCCCAAAAATATTCGTGGATACAAAAGGAGGAAAATTTAATGACATGGCAACCGGAAGTTGACGAACTACGTCGCCGAGAAGGCTTTGCAAAAAAAATGGGCGGAGAGGCATCGGTAGACCGACATCATTCCAAAGGAAAGCTGACTGTAAGAGAACGTATTGATAAGTTGCTGGACGAAGGAACTTTCCATGAAAATGGAGCGTTAGGCGGAAAGGCAGAATATGATGAAGATGGCCAACTAACTGAGTTTTTACCAGCCAATTATGTATTTGGAACTGGTCGTATTCAGGGACGTAAAACAGTAGTGGGAGGAGATGATTTTACAGTAAGGGGGGGAGCGGCAGACGCTTCCATTACCGAAAAAATAATTTATGCTGAGCGCATGGCTCACGATTTGCGGATTCCCATAGTGCGATTAGTGGATGGTACAGGTGGAGGAGGAAGCGTCAAACATCTCGAAGACTTAGGTCACACTTATATCCCCGTAAATCCTGCTTGGAATTATATAACGGACAATTTATCCTGCGTTCCAGTTGTTGCTGCTTGCATGGGATCGGTGGCAGGATACGGTGCCGCCAAGGTAGTGGCTTCACATTTTTCTATTATGGTTAATGAAGGCTGTCTGTTTACGGCTGGCCCACCCGTAGTTAAGTCCGGCATTGGGGAGGATATTACCAAAGAAGAACTCGGTGGAGTCAAAGTCCATAAATCAAGTGGAGCCATTGATAACATAGCGTCATCTGAGGAAGATGCATTTCTTCAAATTAGAAAATTCCTTTCGTACCTCCCTCAAAATGTATGGCAACTTCCACCAGTTCAATCGTCAAATGATGATCCTAACCGCAGGGATGAGCAGCTCATTTCAGTAATTCCTCGTAATCGGAGAAAAGTCTATAGCAGTCGAAGCATTCTAAAGATGATCTTCGATATTGATTCCGTTTTTGAGATAGGACGGTATTTTGGTGGGGGTTGTATTACGGCCTTTGCCCGGTTGGATGGCTATCCGGTTGGTGTGTTAGCATCTGATCCCTATGTGATGGGGGGAGCAATGACATCTGAAAGTGCTGAGAAGATGTGGCGCTTTGTTGATCTGTGCCAGACATTCCATTTGCCTATTGCTAATTTAATCGACCAACCAGGTATAGCGATAGGACTTGGCGCTGAAAAGAAGGGAACTATTAGAAAAGCTGCCCGGGCAATCTGTGCGATTTATCAGACGACAGTTCCAACCCTTGAAATCATAATGCGAAAAGTATTTGGTGTCGGGGGTGCTGGCTCAGTCCCAGCTCACAGCATAAACCTACGATACGCATGGCCATCGGGGGATTGGGGTTCGCTTCCCACTGAAGGAGGGATTCAAGCCGCTTACCGTAGGGATATTGAATCAAGTGACGATCCTGAAAGACGTCTTAAGGAAATCACCAATAAACTGGAATCAATCCGCAGTCCGTTCCGAACTGCGGAGGTATATGGAGTCGAAGAGATAATTGATCCCCGTGATACACGACCACTGATGTGCGATTGGATTCATGATGCATATGAAATACTACCCTCCCAACTAGGGCGATCTTTTCATGGTATGAGACCGTAGTGCTGGATCAATAGCTATCTGTCTGGTAATAAAAAAGACTATGTGCCACTGTTGCTGTTGTAGGGAATTGACGCGCCTCAAGCTGCGGTGATACGAATCATTAGTGGCGAGGATCCCCCCATATTCCATCCTCGAAACTTCTTAAGTTGATGGGGGTTTGTGCAGTGGCAGCAGAGAATCAAAGAAACTAATTGTTGTTGCAGACTTCAATGTTCATTCTGCTGAGGTGGAAGTTGTAATGCTGTAATCAAGAAGAAACCTGGGTTTAACCTGGAAGCTGTTGAGTTTATTGTATTCTGCAGAGAAAAGCTATCTTCGTACAAGGTTACCAAGAACTAGGATTTTCCCAGGACTGCATCAGGATCAATATCAAAAAGGTTATTTAATTAGGGGGAATGCTAGCATCTGATTAATTAGATAATTCTCAACAAATCGTGTGCAAAACGAACGCAACTGAAGATAAAAATTTTATAAGGGAGGTAATTGGAATGGCAAATATGGAAAGCCCTTTAACCGGAAAAATACTGGCAATAAATTTTAACGTTGGTGATCAGGTCACTGAAGATGATGAAATTATGATTATCGAATCCTTAAAAATGGAAACTCCCCTCTTCAGCCCCGAAGCGGGAAAAATAGAAGAAATCCTGATTAAAGTCGGCGACCGTGTACAGGAAGGTGACGTTCTAGCGGTTGTTGATTGAAAATAAACACTAAAATCTTAGCAACAAGCGAATTCGCCAGTAGTGGTAGCGAATTCTGACTGCTTGGAGACATAGAAGAATGCCTGGAGCACGCACTTGGTTGTGCCGCGGCTCACCACAAGAGGACCGGCACAACCAATTTTGTTGAGTGCATTATCTGGGAGGGGGGACAATATTCCCTTTGTAGCGGCCATTATTCCATTGATCAAAAACGTCGGGTACCTATCTGGAATGCCGCTAGATCCAATATGGTGATGGAGCATGCTTGGGAACGATCGGTGCTTCTGCCAATGTGGTTGTGGCATGTATATGGTGATAGTATTCCATCAATTTTATAATATTAAAACCGCACAGTTTGATACAGCGCCAGTTGTTGCTTCTGGCAGTTATGAGTCTCAATATGAACGCATTGAGCCGAGATATCCATTATAACCAATGATTTCGCCGCAAAAAGTCACATTGATTTTATCTCAGCCCCACAAAGGCTTAAGAAGAGGCGTTTTTAGCCTATCTAAAGAGAAAACAGCTTTCATTTGGGCGCTTCTGAGGGATATAATTAATTTTTGCAGTGGAATTTTAATTTAGTAATCTGGCTTATTCATTAATACTCTTAATGCAACCATTGCAGTTTATGTTTTCTATTCGGATACGGACTGATAATCTCCACAAAGCTTCACCGGGCTGTGATAAGTCTTGCCGGGGCTGTTATTATCATCGTGCTCGGAATCATGAGTCAGGAAGAAGCAGTTAGGGCATTGATTTTAATGCGAAGTATACGATCAGAAGATCGAGTAAGGGGGTAATAGGATGTTAGAGTTTACAACAATACAGTATATAATCGGTGGGGTAGTCTGTTTAGTCATTGCCGGGATATATGTAATTATGATCAGAAAAGAATTACTCTAAATTCATTTTGATTAGGAGGAAATAATATGGAAGCCATGTTGCTAGCACTTCAGATTTATGCTATCACCTTTATAATAGCCTTTTTTTTAGCTGTCATGATCAAAATACTATTGTTCAGTATCCGGTATTTTTCCCGTGATACTTCTAAGAAAACACAGGATGCACGTTAGAAAGAGAGGATAGTTTAATGGATATATCATATTTGTTTCAGGGATTTGGTACTTTACTTGCATCAGAGCCGAAGATAGTAATAGGAAGAATAGTGTTAATGCTGCTTGGTATTGTACTGGTTTTTCTGGGGTCTAAAAAAACATTAGAACCCCTCGTCATGATACCGATGGGATTTGGTATGTTAGCTGTAAATGCTGGTATGCTATTTGTGCAGGCAAACACTGTAGGGAATTTTATGATAGATCCTCTGGTAACTGAAACCAGCGCCTTGATGACTATTCTACAAATTGATGCTTTTCAGCCTATTTATACTTTTGCTTTTAGCAATAATTTAATTGCCTGTTTGGTCTTCATGGGTATAGGAGTAATCAGCGATCTTACTTATCTTATGGCATATCCCTTTACCAGCATGCTGATTGCAACGTTTGCAGAATTGGGCACGATATTAACCTACCCGATCGCAATAGCTATGGGACTTCCCCCTAATCACGCTGCCGCAGCTTCTATAGTTGGTACTGCAGATGGTCCATTGGTTCTTTTTTCATCGTTGATGTTAGCTCCAGAACTTTTTGTTCCTATTACAGTTATTGCATATCTATATTTGAGCTTGATTTATGCAGGATATCCGTATCTAATAAGGCTCATGGTTCCTAAGGAATATCGAGGTCTAAAAGTTAAGACCACGGTCAAGAAAAAAGTTACCTCCCAGGAAAAATTAGTTTTCTCGGTCATTGCCTGTACCGTTCTTTGCTTTTTATTACCAGCAGCTGCCCCATTATTATTGAGTTTTTTCCTCGGAGTGGCAATAAGAGAATCAGGAATAACAGCTTATGTTACTATGATCGAGTCTACCTTCCTATACGCTGCAACTTTCTTTTTGGGCTTAATGTTGGGTTTGTTATGCGATGCCTATACAATTTTAAATCCCACAATTCTCCCACTATTAATCCTAGGAGTGATTGCCCTAGCAATATCTGGAGCAGGTGGCATTATTGGCGGTTATATTGTTTATTTAATCAACAACAAGAACTTTAATCCGACTATCGGTATCGCCGGCGTATCATGTGTGCCTAGCACGGCCAAGATTGCACAACATGAAGTCGCTGCGGTTAAGAAGTCAAGTATTATTATTCAGTTTGCCATGGGGGCGAGTATCTGCGGGGTTCTAACCAGCGCAATCCTTATCGCATTATACATTACAATTATACCGATGCTTTAAACAATAGATTATTATCTCCTAAAATTCCGGATTCAGCGTTTAGATAGCCCGAATCAATGGTTCAAATCATTGAGTAGCTTGTAGTTGTTAAAAAATCCTCCCTCTCTAGTTGACTACAATACACACTGGAATAGTATCATTTATTCTTCAGCTTCGTGCAGAAAACCCAGACTATTGAGCTTATAGGATCTACTTACACTTACAACTCTTTCAGGGTTATACCGGAAATTATTATCTGATCCTAAAGCTTTGTAAAGTCCATCAGCTTATGCTGAAAAAATGCGGTAGACAACTTGAACCTGATTATTGAGAAAGGTGAATTATTTGCCCTTTTGG
>CAZDXY010000084.1:0-16981 GCA_964509385.1 uncultured Rikenellaceae bacterium | reverse complement strand
GGTCGCCGCCAACCCTCAGAGCCCCCAGCCTTGCATGGCTGGGGGCTCTCTGTTTATGTATGTATAAGGGTAAACTAAAACCTAAACTGATATCCGAATCGCAACACTTGTGTCTCCAAATAATCATTGGATATTAATGAGAAGGTAGCACCATCAAGATCATATCTCATTATCATTGTATTGAAAATATCAGATGCACTAATAAATAATTCTCCTTTTCCTTTTTGAATTTCTTTGGTAATAGCAGCGTCAATTGAATACCGCTCTAAAATCTTACCTTGAGGAATAATATCTGGAGCAAGATATATCGCTGTTATCTGAAAATCTGATTGCCAGGGCAATTTGAACATCAAATTGAATTTTACATTTCCTGTCCAAGCTTTTTGCTCTTTACGTGAAAAGTTAACATTTGTGGGGTAAGCATTTGTTATGGTAAATGCATCAATTCTATTTAAATATGCATTGGCACTGGTGTTAATTTTTAAATTCTTCAACAATTGTTGAGTGAAAATCCACTCTAAACCACTATTTTGGCCTTTATCAGCATTTTGATTGACTGAGGCAAATCTATTTGTTTCAGGAATTTCTGTGATTATTTTGGTTAGAATATTGGTCGATAATCTATGGTAAAGGGCAGTGTAAAAATATCCTTGCTGCCAAGAATGTCTGTATCCCAATTCGATACTTTGGGTAAACTGGGGGATTAGCGTTGGGTTCCCCATTTGAAGGATTTCTGGATCGGCGTAGGTTGGAAAAACCCGAAGATCTTTTTCCTCAGGCCTATCTACACGCCTATTGTAAAAAAAAGATAATCGACTATGTTCAGTTAGTATATAGGAGGCTCTGAACGTTGGAAAGGGATCAAAGTAAAAAAATCCATCGCTGCTATAAACACTATGATTTGGATCTACTAAATAGTCAACTTTAACATACTCAATACGTAGACCAGCCTCCAACTCTAAATGTTTACGTTCATACACATAATTACCATAAATTGCTGAAAGCCATTCCCTGTATTCTGCAGTACCAGATAAGCCCAAATCGAGGATAGAGTTGACACCGGGTTTAAAAATGATATCGTTAGGAAAAATTCTTGCACGATTTTTAGCACCTACTTCAATTCTGCCGGAACGAAGTGGGCGAACATAATCGATCGTAAGATCGAAAATATTTTCATCGGCCACAAGCATTGTTGTATCGGTTCCTGTAATTTCAGGTGTTTGATTCGTGAAGTTGAAAGTCTCATCCTTCCTGCGAAAAGAATAATTAAATGATGATACCAAAGTATGCCCTGGCTGCACAAAGCTATATTTATGGGTTATGGTTGCAAAAAGTGTTTGATTAATTTCGTTTTCGTAGTACTGCCAAAGTCTAATTCTATTGCCTGTGAGTGCATCATCATATGGAATATCGCCTAAATCGGTATACTCTCGGTAATTGAAAAGAGAAGAAAACGTAAATGAGTTGTGCTTATTTGGCATCCAATCTATGCCAAGTTTAATGTTGTAAATGGGTTGTGTCCTGTTTTCAAGAAATACCTGATTAACAATTTCTCCATTTTCATAATATCGATCGCTAAATTCATACTTCATCATTTGTTTATGGTAAAGTAGATCGCCCATGAAGAAGATATTTAAGCTTTCAATCCTGTAATTTGTAGATAATGATGGATTTATTTTTGGAGTGTATTGATAAGGCTTTCTAATACCATCTACATTGTCTTTTTTTACCCATAGATTTCCTAAACCACTAGTAAGCCCTGCTTTCCCATTCCACCCATGTTCTTGCTGTTTTTTAAAGACAATATTTATTATACCGGCCATTCCGCTGGCATCGTAACGCGATGATGGGTTGTTAATGATTTCAATGCTTTCTATGGCTGAGGCAGGAAGGTTATCAAGTCCACTTTGTGAGCCCATTCCGGTTATTGCAGTTTGCTTGCCATCGATCAATACGGTGATCTTATCGCTTCCCCGCAGGTAAAGTTTTCCATCCTGATCGATGGTAACCCCTGGTAAATTTTGAACTGCCTGTAGGACAGACCCTCCAAGTTGAGTTAAATTATCTTCGAGGGTAAATACTTTTTTATCCATTTGTGAAGCTACTTCACGACGTGAACCAATGATGCTGACACCCTCTAAGGCAGTAGAGATCTCGGATAAGTATGTTGTTCCAATGTCAAGAAAACTGCTAAGCCTCCCCACAACGAAAGGAATTTTTTGCTGCTCGTATCCAACGTAGGATATCTCAACGAAGTATTCCCCTGACGTTATTCCATCGATTTTAAAAAGACCTTCATCATCAGTAATTGTCCCCGAAATAAATGTATTATTGGATTGATTGTAAACAACTACATTGACAAACTCCAGGGGAAACTTTTCGTTTTTATCTTTTACTAATCCAGATATAACAACACCTTTATTTTGGGAATAAGCACCTGTAAACAAGAAGATGACAATGGTAGCAATAAATAACTTTTTCATACTATTGATCAATGCTTTACTGACTAACATGGTTTAAAAAATGGCAAAAGAATATTTGGAGAAATATGATTTAAAAACAATTAAGATTCGAATAAGTTTACTCAGCGTGATATCAAGGGAGTGAAAATAGGAAAGGGGCTGTTGCAAAAGCACGAAAGAGAGAAAATAAAAAAAGAGGCTTTTGATAGAGCCTCTTGAAAATTAAATTTTAATGAGTGATCTACATCTCGAACCCAATCATCTTACCCTTCTTCATAATCATTTCATCGTCGAAGTAAACGTCAGGTTCTTTCACCAAACCATCTAAATGGCTACTGACTGAAATACGCCCGCCCATGGTGAGATTATTGCCGAAGGCAATATGAATAGTGCCAAAGACCTTCTCATCCTCTAGGATCATGCCAATAAGCTTTGCCTTATAGTTTGTTCCAATGCCAAACTCTGCCACGGCACGTGCTTCCCTTCCGGACTTCTCGAATAGTTCTATTAGCTTTTGCGCTTCTTTTCCTCCTGTTATGGTTTCGGCATAACCATTGACGATATCAACCGTAATAGGTGTTTCACAAATACCAACACTGGCCATGGAACCATCAATTACCACTCTTCCATTAGTTTGGTCTTCCCAGGGCGCAAGGTAAACCTCGCCAGAGGGAAGATTTCCGCTCTCACCTTTTTGCTTCAATACACCCCGGCTGGGTATTATCATTCTATCCTTTACGGGCATGATTACATCAGTTCCCTTTTCGGTAACTACACGTATTGTACTAACTCCAATAAGTTTTTCGGCTATGAAGTCTGTAAGGGCAATGATCTTATCATAGTCGGCGTTCAGGCATCGAACCATGGTGTCAACGGTTATTCCCGGCATTGTTCCAACCCTTACACCCTCTTTTACTGCGTTACGGCGAGCATTGGTGTGGGTAAGCGATTTTGCCGTTGGGCAAACCACAACATCAACTATTTTCATCAATGATGCAATTTGTTCGGGTGGTTCTTCTCCATTTATTTCACGAGATTTTATCTCAACTAAAAGCGATTCTTTACTAAGATCTTTACCAGCTTGGTGAAGGGCAAGACCAATTTCCCGTTTTTTCTCATCGGTTATAATTAAAAGGGTTTCATCACTTTTTAAACCCATACAATCTCGTAATGCTATTACTGAAGCATCGTTAAGTTCTTTTTGTATTGAATCCATTGTATTCGAATTTTAAAACATTTGAAAATAGCCAATTATATTTTATTAACCAAAAGGAGTTGGCATTTCCCCGTAATACATTTAAACTTTAAAACAATAAAAAACCTTCTAAGCAACCAAAAATCGCTTATGAAGGTTTGGACTAATTAGCCAATATTAAAAAAATGATAGAAAACTATCCTCTTTGATCAACTTGCTGATGAACGTTGACTTTGCTATAAGCTGGGCAAGTCTTCTTTGAGCAAGAGCTAAAAAATGCGGCAATGGCAAATAAAAGCATTGCAAATAATAAAAATTTACTTTTTACTTTCATATGATCAACAATTAAGGAGTACCTTTAACTAATGAGATATTATTGAGGAACAACAATTTCATCAATAGTAGTATTCTGTGCATAAGCGGGACAGGGAACTCGTTTTTGGCACGATGTCATAATTACTACAGCAAATAGTAGGAATAACAGCCTAACTATGTTCTTTTTGCTTTTCATTTCTGTAATTTTTTGATTTATATTAAATATTTTAAAGAGTTGCAATTAAGGAAAAAGAATTATTTATGATCCAAATGTTTGACGAAACAGACATATTTTTTGATTAATAATGAGTGTAAATATACAAATTGAAACAAAAAAAACGATAAAAAAGTTCGAATCAATTTACCACAAAAACTTACATTTAATCTCACCCTTTCATAAGTCTTTAAAAAACAATAAAAAAGAATAATATGGTGTTTTTATAAATTGAAAAAAAATCAAATTGAGAACAATATTGAAGAGTTTAAAAATCGGGAAAACTTAAAATCACTTTGTTAAAACAAATTGGCATTCTATTTACGAAAAACGTAGTATGAACTTGCCTGAGCCGTTGGTGTAATTTCAAGGTCGTTGATATTAACATGGTCTGGGCGAGTTATGGCAAACAGAATAGTTTCAGCTATATCTTCTCCTGAAAGAGGGGTAAGCCCTAAGTATGGCTTTTTAGCGGCATCGGTATCACCCTTAAATCGAACGAGAGAGAATTCTGTTTCGGCAAGTCCGGGACGAATTTCAGTTACTTTTATACCATGTTTAAGTAGATCGGTTCGCATGCCTTGCGATAGAGCATGAACGGCAAATTTGCTTGCGCAATACACATTTCCATTCTCATAAACCTGAGTGCCAGCTATTGAACCAATATTTACAATATGTCCCATACCCCTTTCGATCATAAAGGGTATAATTTTGTTAGAAACGTAAAGCAAGCCCTTGATATTGGTGTCGATCATCCTTTCCCAGTCGTCGATTATGCCCCTTTGAATAGGATTTAAACCTACTGACAGACCAGCATTGTTAACAAGAACATCAATATTTTTCCAACCTGAAGGAATACCATCAATGGCTTTCTCTACTTCATCGAGATTTCTAACATCGAAGCATATAGACAATACATTCTGCTTATACTTAACCTCAACTTCTCTCTTAAGTTCATTCAGAAGTTGTTGTCTGCGACCTGTTATGATTATACTAAAATTATTTTGTGCAAGTAGAATTGCAGTTGCTCTTCCGATACCTGATGTGGCTCCGGTTATCATCGCAATTTTTTTCATGATCACGTATTTGTGTTGTTATAGAATGGGCGAATTTACAAACAATGTTTTTAACAAGAAAAAAGCTGAGATAAATCTAGGATTAAATGAAGTATTGAGATGCTAATATGAGGTTTGAAATAATCAAGGGTTAGCTAAATGGGTTATACTTCAATTCCTACAACCAGAACATCGTCAACCTGTTCGTTATAGCCCTGCCAGTTCAGAAATGCATCATCGAGATATTGTTTTTGGCTTTGCATATTAAGATGACCGCTGTTTACCAATTGTTCTCTAAAATTTTTGTACAAGAATTTTTTTCCAAATTCTCCCCCAAATTGATCGGCAAAACCATCGGAAAAGAGATAAAATCTATCTTTTGGTTTTGCTGCCCATGTTTTTAGGGTAAATCTTTTATTTGAATCTTCGCTCAGCCCTATTGGGGTTTTATCCCCCTTAATAATTTCTATTATACCATCGCTTAGCACATACACTGGATTGTTTGCCCCTGAAATCTCTACATCATTATTTTTGGTATTAAAAATGCAAACCGTTATATCCATTCCATCTCGTCTTGGATCTGTGTTTTTCCCATGAACTAATGCGCTGATCATCTTTTTTTGTAATTGATCTAAAAGTTCATTTGACCTAATATTCGGGAATTGATTCACAATTTCTGTTAAAATAGTTGACCCCAACATACTCAAAAAAGCTCCCGGGACCCCATGTCCTGTACAGTCGGCAACGGCTAAAATGTTTCTTGAATGGTTATTGTGACACCACCAAAAATCTCCGCTTACAATATCCCGAGGTTTGTAGAGAACAAAAAAATCAGAAAAGTTATCTTTCAAATTCTCAATGGGAGGTAAAACAGCATTTTGAATTAAGCTGGCATACTGAATGCTATCAGTAATATCCTTGTTTTTTTCTTCAATTAAATCTTTTTGTACAGTAATTTCTTCGTTTTGGGTTCTAACTTCTTCGGCAAGTTCACTTAGCTGTAAGTTCTTTTCAATAATATCGGCATTAGCTTTTTCGAGGTTAACATTCTTTTCTTCAATCGTTTTCTTCTGCTCTGCAAGGAGCAGGTTCTTTTTTCGGGTAACAACAAGACTTGCAATTACAATAATTAAAACTAATGAACTAAGAACTAGCATCCACACAGCCCGTTTTCGGGCTTCAGCTTCCTTCTCGATTTGAAGTTCTTGTCGCTTCTTCTCGCTTTGCAATAAGGCGATTTCCTTTTCTCTTTGTAATTCTTCTGCCTCTTTTTGCCGAATCTGAAATTCTTTGATGGCATTTTCCTGCTCAAGATTACGTATTGTGGATTGCTGAAGTGCTGCTTCTTGTTCTCGTTTTGCCAGCATCAAAGTTTGATAAACCCTATCCTTTTCTGATTGCTCTAACTCTCGTTCCTTTTTTAGCAGCTCAATTTCTTGTCTTTGACTCTCTGATTCGAGCCTTAGCTGTTTGAGAATTAGCTCTTGCATCTCCTTATCAGCAATGTAAAGTCGCTGCTCCCTTTCGGTCTTTTCAATTTGTTTAGCTAAATGTTCATTCTTTTCGTTTTCAATTCTTCTTTCTAGCTCTAACGAATCTCTTAGTTTTGAGTATTTCTCGTAGTAATCAAGGGCTGTCACATGATCATTGCCTTCTCGAAGTAGTTGACTATATGTATAATAGCAAGTGGCAAGTATGGAAGGGTCATTGGATTCAATGGCTTTTTCAATGGATAATCTACTATGCTGAGAAGCATTGTACAAATCGCCCTTTCGATAGTAAACCCAAGCCATTGTATTATATATGTCGGCTAGCTGTGCTGGATATGGTTCACCTTTGATGAATTCTGTTGCATTTTTTAGATTATTGAGCGACTGGGTATAGTTTCCCAGATTTTGATAACATATTCCAAGGTTAGTGTATATACCAGCATGTACTGTGGAAGGTATTTGATGACCTTTGGTAATATTTAAGGCTTTGTGCAATGTTTGCTCTGCTGATAAAAAATCACCATTTGATATCTGATTAGAACCCATGTTGTTAAGGGCAAGTACAGCACCAACTAAATCATTTTTTCCCAGCAATTTTTTGTGTAATTTTTCGCAGTACTCAATCGCTTTTCCCCAATCATTATTTTTTCTGAAAATCTCGCTAATTTGAAAGATAGTCCGAATTCTAACTTCTAGATAATTTTCTGGCTCCGTGATGGATAGTAATCTTTGATAAGCTTGCAACGCACCATCACTGTTTCCGTAGCCAAGGTTTGATAAACCAATATTTTCTAAAAGGTACAAACCAAGAGCCTTATCCTCTTTAGCTAATTGTAGGTTCAAGGTTTTTGTGTAGTATTCCACTGCTTTTTCGAAAGCACGAATCTGAAAGAATATATCACCAATGGATTGGTAAAGATTAACAAGCAAGGAATCGGATTTTATCTTTTCGGCAACGGCAATTGCGTTTAGGTAATTAGTAATGCTTTTATCATAATCGTATTGATATAAAAAGGCTTTTGCTTGTAGACTATATGCCCTGATAATAAGCTGGGGGCAACTGTCCTGAATGCTCAGGTTAATGGCTTCATTTAGCTTGATAATAGCCAATTCGTATTTGCTATCATTGAAAAGATCTTTTCCAGAGTTAATAATTGAATTAACCTGATAGCAGGTCCAACTATATTCAAGTTTTTCCTGTGCTTTTGTACTATTAATGAACAGAAATATTTGTAGTAGGCTTAAAACAATAAGTCTAACAGTAAGGTTTTTGGAAAACCAATTAAACTGTTGATATTTACTATTTTTTGTTTGGTTAAGCATCTAATATCTTAAGAAATATTTATTTAGTTGAACATATATGACAAACCCACTCTGAAATTCCGACCTAGCTGTGGATTGTACAACATTTCGTTTTCAAGCCCAGCGGCACTAAAACCACCATATTTTTCATCCAGAATATTAATACCTTTTATTGTAAGTATAAGATTTCGGTCCAAAATGATATTTGCTGAAAAATCAATGGTGAAAAAGCCGTCAACGTCCGAAAAAATCTTTGAATACAATTCCTCAAAGGGAATCAGCATCCTTAGCCATTTAGTCATCCATACCATATCGGCTCTGAAATAGATACTCTTATGGGGTTTGGCCGAAATTCTGAATTGCCCTATATGCCTCGGCATTAATTGCATATTTGATGTAATAAATTCCACCAATTCCGGTGCTTCATCCGATTGCCGAGCAAGCGAAAGATTTAGTTCTCCATTAACATGATATTTTGGAATGATGTTGTTTATGATGATATTGGCTTGTAGTCCATAAAGTCTTGATATAGCTTCGGCAGCATTAATATAAGTTGTAGCCCAAAGGCTATCATTGGCTGCTGTAGCCAATGGATATTTTTCGATATCAATGGGAACAGATTTATTCACAATGGGATTTGTTATTTCATTGTAAAAAGCAGAAATATTTGCAGTTACCCTTGAACTTGACTTTCTCTGCACGCCTATCTCAACCGACTTGTAACGTTCGGGTTGCAAAGATGGGGCAGGTATTGCTATATATTTAATTCTATCGGGTTCGTTATGGGGTACATATGCCATTGATCGGTAGGTAATTGATGTAGGTGGTACCTTAAATGCTAATCCGGCCGATGCGCTAATGGCGTAATTATTGTTTAATTTGTACATCAAGGCAATACGTGGATTAAAGCTTGAGCCATAAAGCGAATTGGCATCAAATCTTAAGCCGGCAAGAAAACGAAACTTGTTGTAAACAGAGAATCCTTGGGCAAAAACTGATATGTTGTGAAAGCTGATTGGGTTAAATCCAAATTTACCCATTACAGGGTGTGACGGAATTGAGCTTTCTGTAACATTATACCAGGATTTTTCAAAGGGTCGGTCCATAAAACTAGTCAGGGGAAGGTTGTCCGAAGCTTGATACGCTCCCCCAATGATTATTTCTGAGTTGGTACTGGGGATTAGCGTAAAAAGTTGTTCAAAAAGCATATCGTGCGATTGAGAATAAAGGTAAGCCCTGTCAGATGCTAACCGTGTTAGTCCCATGCTGGATGTGTTATCCATGGAGTAGCTTAAAAACAACAGGTTGGTTGTTGTAGTATATCTTTTAAAATCGTGAGAATATGAAAGAGAGAATTGTTGAATTATTTCTGCCCAATAGTTTTGCGGATTATCATATCTGAATTTAACTGGGCTCAAACCCATAGAACTGTGATTTTTTCGGTACATGTTTGAGTACGTTAAACCAATACCCCTAAATTTTATGTTACACCCAATCATATGATCGGCCGATCCCATATCCTCAAAATCGGGAACAGTTAGCGTTCCTTTATAAGATACGCCATAGTATTGCCTTTTGAATTCTTGCTCTGAAATACCATAGGTGTTTAAAAGTTCCGGAGTAATATCCAGTGGATTAAAAAAATTACCATTCAAGTTAATTTTATTGCCTGTATGTTGAAGCCCTGCTAAGGGATTATAGGCTTGTTCGTGCCCTAAGTAGTTGTTAATAATAGGATATTCACTTTTATTGCCATAAAACGAATACTCCATGATATTCCTGTTTTTTCCAGCTTTACCCCCAATGGTAAAGTTGGTATAGTTATAGTTTCCCTCACCCACAAAAATATCACCGCGAACAAAGGTTCCCCTATCAGCCTCCTTTAAAACAATATTGATAACCCCGGTAACAGCATCAGCACCATAAACGGCAGCAGCAGGACCATAGATAATTTCAATTCTTTCGGCTTGACGAATGGGAATCTGTGAACCAATTGGCATACCAGCTACTACCGAGGGCTTAATGGGAAGATTGTTAACCAGAATTTTTGTGTACTGATTGCCAGGTAATCCTCTCAGTTGAAAACCCTCGCCGTACTCTCCAGTTCCTGGTTGCGAAATTCTTATTCCTGGAAGTTTTTTTAAAGCATCACACAGGGTTGTGTAACCATTTAGTATAATTTCTTCGTGTGTGATTACGTATATCGATAGAGGTAAATCCGATATATACTTTGTGCTTCTACTGGCAGATATTACCTTTATTTCATCAGAATCCCCAGTTACAATTATGCTGGAGGCATCAAGTATTGTAGGTTTTATTAAATGAAATGATAGACTATCACCTTTTTCTTGATTGAATCCGTGAAAAAAGTATATCGAAAAAAGTATAAGTAAGAAGTATTTTTTATTCATCCCAATAAAAACATATTGCTGCAAGTTATTAAAATATTACTTCCATTTCAATTAATTTCTTGATTATAAAAAAATATAGAAATTTCTGTAATTTATTGAAATTTAAAATTTAGTGGAATGATAGCCAAACAACTGTTTGATTTTTTAAAGATCATTTAATGCTATGCTTTTTTCTATTCTACATAAGGATGTTTGTTAAATTTGGTATCAATTCTTTGTTAACCGTATATAAATAAAAAAATTAATATGGTAGTTCTTTTACTATTTTTGCCGTGAATTTTTTTAAAATGATACCCTATTTACAGGCCATAGATATTTCAAAATCATTTGGTGTACTAGAACTTTTCAGTAACATCCGTTTTACTGTTGCCAAAGATCAAAGGGTTGGATTTATTGCTCGCAATGGAGCAGGTAAAACCACACTTTTAAGGATCATTGCCGGAAAGAAATCGCCCGATTCGGGCGAGATTGTTTGGCAGAACGACCTTACAATTGCACACCTCGATCAAAACCCTATCCTCGATAATTCAAAATCTATTGTTGAGAATGTTTTCCACTCAAATCAGGAGAAAGCCACTGCGATTTCTAATTACCAGCTTGCCCTCAAATCTGAGAATAAGGATCAATTGCATGAAGCCCTTGAAATGATGGATAGGTTGAGTGCCTGGGATGCTGAAACTGAGGCGAGCCAAATACTAACTCAACTTAAGATTACCAATTTAGAGCAAGATGTTTCTACTCTTTCAGGTGGTCAACAGAAGAGAGTCGCTTTAGCTGCTGCTCTAATTAACCATCCCGACTTTCTAATCCTCGATGAGCCAACCAATCACCTTGATCTTGATATGGTGGAATGGCTTGAGGATTACCTGAAGAATAGCAGGATAACCCTGCTCATGGTTACCCACGATAGGTTTTTCCTAAATAGGGTTTGCACTGATATCCTTGAACTCGACCAGAAGGAACTCTTCTGGTACAAGGGAAATTACTCATACTACCTAGAGAAAAGACAGGAAAGAATTGCTGCACGAAGCGCACAGGTCGAGAAGGCATCGAACCTTTTTCGTAGAGAACTTGATTGGATGCGTCGCTCTCCTCCTGCAAGAACATCAAAAGCAAAGTATCGAATAGATGCTTTTTATGAGCTAAGAGCCAAGGCAACCCAGCAATTTAGCAATAACAATGTGCGGATAAACTTAGGAGCTGCTCGTTTGGGCAAAAAGATACTGGAGGCAAAGGGATTAGAAAAATCCTTTGGCAGTTTGAATATCCTGAAAGATTTCTCCTACACTTTCAATCGTTTTGAACGACTAGGCATTGTGGGCGATAACGGAACGGGTAAATCAACATTCCTGAACATCATTACCAACTCAATACCTGCTGATAAGGGTACTATTGAAGTGGGCGAAACAGTTGTATTTGGTTACTACCGACAGGAGGGAATGAATATCCGCGAGGATATGAAGGTGATTGATCTTGCTCGTGAGGTGGCAGAGGTTGTAAGGCTTGGCGATGGAAAAACGCTTTCGGTATCTCAGTTTCTCAACATGTTCCTTTTCTCACCCGATGTTCAGAATGGATTTGTTTATAAGCTTAGTGGCGGCGAAAAACGAAGGCTTTACCTGCTCACAATCCTTATGCAAAACCCCAATTTTCTCATACTCGATGAGCCAACCAACGATTTAGACATCGAAACGTTAAATGTTTTGGAAAACTATTTGGAAAATTTTCCGGGGGTTGTCCTTGCCGTGTCGCACGATCGACATTTTCTGGACAAGGTTGTGGATGGATTGTTGATTTTTGAAGGGAATGGAGAGATTAGCGGTTTTCCAGGTTCTTATAGCGATTACTATGACTGGAAAAAGGAGCAGCAGCGTTTAGAGCAAAAGATATCAAAACCAGCAGATGTAAAGCCTAAATCCAAAACAGCAACTAATAAACCCAGAAAGCTGACCTTTGCAGAACGAAAGGAAATGGAAACCCTATCGGCTGAAATTGATAGGTTGGAGAACGAAAAAGCCGAGATTGAAACTCAGATCAACAGCGGTTTACTTCCTCACGATCATCTCACAGCATTATCTCAAAGAATTGCCCAAATCATCGAAACCCTCGATCCCAAAAGCGAGCGCTGGCTTGAACTAATGGAGATTGATGAAAACGCTTGAAATCAGAGCACTAAGCACAAGCACTAAGCACTAAGCACTAAGCACTAAGCACTAAGCACTAAGCACTAAGCACTCTCAACTCTAGGCACTTTAAACTTAAGGAACTTTATGAACTCAATCAATCAATCCTATCTCCTCCTAAACATAAGCCACAGGTAAAGGCTAAACACAAGCGTGGTAATTCCCTGAATATACAAAGGAGTAGAAATAATAATATCGCTGGATCTGATTACTAAAGCAATAATTAAAAACTTAGCTAAGTAGTAAACTGCTTTACTCAGAATAATTGAGCTTAGAATTGATACAAATGCATTTTTACTTTTGCTGAAAATATAGTGGAAAAGCCAAACATTTAACACTAACTCAGCAGAGATCAGCATCATTTTGTAGAATACTGGATGTGCCGAAACCAGATAGCTGAATAGAGGAAGTGTTATGGCAATAATATATGCGTTCCTTTTGTTTGTATGAACTAACGCTAATATCAGGGCAATACGCATTGGTTCAATAAGGTACATCGGAAAGCTAAGCATATGCGAAATGGTGGGAACAAAGTAGATGAAAGTTAAAGCCAGGATATTGAAAATCGCATAGTTTAAAGTTTTGCGTGCAGTAATTTGTAGAGTGCTCATATCCAAATCGTTTTGTTTTTTTCTATTTGATTTATAATAACTTGTTTGGTTTAGCTTAATAGCCAACAATATAGCAAAGGTAAGTTTTTTTTGTATATTTAGGGTTGATTTAGAGTTAAACTTAGTATTAGTCAGCGAATCAAAATAGAATAAACCAACAAAAATTAAACGGTATGAAGCGCAGAGATTTTTTGAAAAAAGGATTGGGAGCTGGGTTAATGGCTGGGGCATTCCTAAAAGCTGGTGGAATTGCTAGCGCTGCAACGCAGAGCAAATCAAATACCGATAAGCCATACGATCTTGTAGCAGTTATGGGAGGAGAGCCCATTCCCATGTTTGATAGAGCAATTGCCGCTCTGGGCGGTATGGGTAAGTTCGTTAAAAAAGGACAAACCGTTGTGGTTAAACCAAACATTGGCTGGGATACAACACCAGAGCTTGGTGCCAATACAAACCCTGAATTGATAGGACACATAGTTAAACAATGCCTACAAGCAGGAGCAAAGGATGTTTTTATTTTCGATAATACCTGCGACAATTGGAGCCGTTGCTACACCAATAGCGGCATTGAGGATGCAGTGAAGAATGCAGGGGGGAAAATGGTGCCAGGAAATACCGAGAATTACTACAAGCCCATTACAGTTCCAAAAGGCAAAAAACTTACGGAAGCAAAGGTGCACGAGCTTATCCTGAATTGTGATGTGTTTATCAATGTGCCTGTACTTAAACACCATAGCTCAGCAAAGGTTACCATTGCAATGAAAAACCTTATGGGTATTGTTTGGGATAGACGTTACTGGCATCGTAACGATTTGCACCAATGTATTGCCGATTTTGCCACTTGGCGAAAACCCGATTTAAACATTATTGATGCTTATCGGGTTATGACCAGGAATGGTCCCCGTGGTGTTAGTCAAGCCGATATTGTCATGAAGAAATCCTTGATCATTTCAACCGATATGGTGGCAGCCGATGCTGCAGCTTCAAAAATATTTGGAGTTGAACCAGTTGACATACCTCACATAATGATTGCACACGAAATGGGCATTGGCAATATGAATTTGGATGAGTTGAATATTGAAAGAATAAGGGTTTAATCTTACAAGCATGTTAAATATCTTTACACTTAGCGGGTTACGAAGGTTTATAGCCATTGTTTATTTTTCTCTTTTTGCCTTTGCCTTTATCGATTTTTCAAACACATTATCATCGAGGTTTATCAATGGGCTACTCTACTTTCAGTTCACACCCTCGGTGCTTAAGTTCATTAAGGTTGGTGGATTGCTGGCAACAGGCTTTATTGTTGTACTTCTGCTCACATTCTTTTTTGGAAGGGTTTACTGCTCATTTCTTTGCCCTTTGGGCATCCTACAGGATTTAATTGCTCGAGTACGAGTAAAAAAACCTCGCTACAAGTTCCTAAAACCTTGGAATATTATCCGTTACACAACCCTAGTCGCTGTTGTTATTCTTGCCCTTGCTGGTTCGCTGTTTTTACTCTACATGCTTGATCCCTATAGTTTTGCAGGAAGAATATTTTCCGATTTGGTCCGCCCACTTTACTATGGAGCCAATAATTTTTTGGTAAAGATTTTGGGTTATTTCAACAGTTATGCTCTCCACCATGTAGAGTTTAAAGGAATGCCTTGGCAAGGAGTTGCCATCACAGGTGGATTAACCCTTGCATTAGTGTTTCTTGCTTGGAAATGGGGGCGATTATTCTGCAATTCGTTCTGCCCCGTTGGGGCATTCTTAAGCCTAATATCCAGGTATTCAATTTTTCGATTGGTTATAAACGAGAGCGCTTGCACCGCCTGTAATCGATGCGTTAGGGATTGCAAAGCGGATTGCATCGATATGAAAACAAAGGAGATTGACTTTTCAAGATGTGTTGCCTGCTACAGCTGCATCGATAGTTGCAAGGAAAAAGGTATCGGTTATCAGCTTGCATTTGCTAAGAAGAAGCAAAACGAAGTGGTTTCTGATAGTTCGCGAAGGGGATTTATAGCAACCTTTGCAGGAATAGCTCTTGGAGCATCATTTTTTGGAAAGTCTCTAAGAACCTTTGCTCAGGGAAGAGGGAAGGGTAGAAATCAAGAGGATATTAAAAGTGGTGCCGGAACAAAGCCCAATAGTCGAACCGCACCCATTACCCCACCGGGTTCATACAATCATCGCGATTACATGAATGCATGTACTGCTTGCCATTTATGTGTTACGGCTTGTCCAACCCATGTTATTCAACCTTCCATTAAGGAGTTGGGTTTCTTTGGCATGTTACAACCCCATATGGATTTCCATTCTGGTTTCTGCAACTTCGAGTGCACCAAATGTGGAGAGGTTTGCCCTACAGGGGCAATCAGGTTGCTCGATTTAGAAACTAAGAAGCGAACCCAAATAGGTAAAGCCAATTTCCATATGAGCAATTGCATAGTTCGAGTCGATAGAACCGAGTGCGGTGCTTGCTCCGAGCATTGTCCTACAAAAGCTGTTCAAATGGTTCCATGGCAGGGACTACTTTTACCAATGGTTAACGAGGAAATATGTATTGGATGTGGTGCTTGTGAGTACGCATGTCCTACCGAACCCTACAAAGCGATTTTTGTGAATGGAAACCCCGAGCATCAGGTGGCTGAACTACCTGATGATATGGATGATGGGCCAAGAAAATCGGAGTTGGATGATTTTCCATTTTAGTTCACTTAAAACAGTATGGCCATGAGAAATCATTATTTCTTCCTTTGTTTTGCAGCTTTGCTAATTGCATTATCAGCATGTGATTGTAAGCGTTCTCCAAATAAGAATACATGGGCAATTGCGCTTCATGGAGGTGCGGGATATATGGTTCCTGAAGATTATTCCGCTGCTGAGGTTGATAAGTATAAAGCTGAGCTTTCGGCTGCCCTTGATATTGGAGTAGAAATCCTGAAAAATGGAGGAACAAGTCTTGATGCCGTTGAGCAGGTAGTGAGATACTTAGAGGATTGCCCTCTTTTCAATGCAGGAAGAGGGGCTGTTTTTACAAATGATGGGAAGAATGAACTTGATGCTGCCATTATGGAAGGTTCTGAACTCAAGGCTGGTGCTGTGGCAGGAGTGGGCGATATTAAGAACCCCGTTTCTGCTGCACGTATGGTAATGGAAAAATCGCCCCATGTGCTAATGATTGGCAAAGGGGCATCGCTTTTTGCTTTACAAAATGGGGCAGAGATTGTTGATAGCTCATACTTTTATACTGAGCGTAGTTGGCAGTCGCTTAAACGTGCGCTCGAAAGGGACAAAAAAATGGGAACAGTAGGGTGTGTTGCTCTCGACCTCAATGGAAACCTTGCAGCCGCAACATCTACCGGTGGCATGACCAATAAACGATACGGAAGGGTTGGCGATGTGCCAATCATTGGTGCTGGAACCTATGCCAACAATAGTACCTGCGCCGTTTCGGCCACCGGGCATGGCGAATTTTTTATCCGCTACACCGTTGCCCACGATATTTCTGCACTGATGGAATACAAATGCTTAAATCTTGATAAAGCTGTTGATATTGTTATACACGATAAGTTAATGAAGGTTGAAGGTGGTGGAGGTGTTATTGCTGTTGACAGGATGGGTAATGTACAGATATCATTTAATACGCTTGGGATGTTTAGAGCATTTGCTAAACCCAATGGGGAAAGAGGAATAGCCATATTTAAATAAAAAGAAGTAAAAAAAAAACTTTTTTAGGTTTAAAAATATTTATATTA
>CAZDXY010000083.1:7467-17019 GCA_964509385.1 uncultured Rikenellaceae bacterium | reverse complement strand
CGCAATCCACAAATTATTTTTAGTCTTGGAATTTTTTTATAGGATAATATTTTAGTTACAAATCATAGAAATCAAGAATTTTTTTCTTTTTTTTGACAGTCAGTTAAAAATTCTTTTGACTGACTGTCATTTTTTTTAATAATTACCTTTCTAATTCATTGTCTTTTTCTATATTTAACGGAATTTATTATTAATTCCATAATTATTTAAATCCTCTTTTTTACCATTTTATAGTGTACTTTGTTTTTTAAGAATATTATATTATGATTTTTCTTTACAGTTATTTATTTAGTTCAATAAGTATTGTATATTCTTTAAATGTATTTATATTTTATACTCATGGATTATTTCTTTTTCTTCAATTTAGAAATGAACTTACTTCTTTTATGAATATTTTATACCCTTTGCTTTTTATAAATAATTTCTCTTTGAGCATACTCTTAATGATTATCATAGGTATTCTCTTTTTGGTAATTGCAGCTATTATTACCCGACGATACTTTAAAAATTCTTCAATTATCAAAGAATATGAAAAAGTTATTATTGAAAATGAAACCATTAAATTTCAATTAAAAGAAATAGCAGAAAAGTATTTCAATTCCGAAAAAGAGAAAGATAATTTAAAGATGCTAAATGATTTATATCAAAATGAAATTGAAAAGCTGAAAGAAGAGTATAAAAAGGCCCTGAAAATTGCCGAAGAGGCAGACATGCTTAAATCGAATTTCCTTGCAAACATGAGCCATGAGATAAGAACTCCTATGAATGGTATACTTGGGTTTGCACAGATTCTTTTGAATAATGACATGGAGAGAGAGAAGCAAGAGCGCTATCTGGATATTATTTGCCATAATGGAAACTTGCTGGTAAACCTTATTGATGACATCATGGATATTGCCAAAATTGAAGCAGGACAAATGGCAATAAGCAAGAGTGAGGTTAATCTCGATGATTTAGTTTTCGATTTATACACCTTTTTCAATGAGATTAAGTTTAAACAAGAAAAAGAGCATCTTGCTCTTAGAATTCTTAACATTAATGATGATGAAAATAACGTGCTGATTACCGATGGAAATAGGGTTAGACAAGTTCTTTCAAATCTAATAAATAACTCTATTAAATTTACAGAATCAGGAGTAGTTGAGTTTGGATATATCAATAATTCTGAGGATAGAAGTATCCAGTTTTTTGTTCGAGACACAGGAATAGGAATACCACCAGATAAGATTGAACTTATTTTTGAACAGTTTAGACAAGTTGAAGAGGGTACAACCCGTAAGTATGGCGGAACAGGAATAGGCCTTTTTATTAGTAAGCACATAGTTAACCTTCTTGGAGGGAAAATTTGGGTTGAATCAATTTTAGGTGTGGGTACATCCTTTTTCTTTACTATTCCCTATGAGAGCATGCAGCAAAAAGATGACCATAGAAGTATTTTTCACACATCAAAACCAAAATTCAACTGGAAGGGAAAGATTATTGTGATTGCCGAAGATGTTGAAACTAATTATTTATTGTTAAAATCGATGCTATTGGACACCAATGCACAAATTATTTGGGCTCACGATGGAGAAGAAGTAATTGAAGTTTGTGATATAAACCCCAATGTTGATATTGTATTAATGGATATCCAGATGCCTAAGATTAATGGTTATGAAGCAACAGAGATCATCAAAAAGAAGAATAGAGATATAAGAATTATTGCCCAAACTGCTTATGCAATGCCCAACGATAATATCAAATGCCTTGAAGCGGGTTGCGATGACTACATTTCTAAACCAATTAATTCGAGTCTTTTACTTAAAAAAATCGATTCCCATTTTTCAAAAAGCGAGGTTAAAACTCGTTAACCGCTTTTCTTAATTTTATAAGTTTAGTTAATAGTTTTTCAAGATCGTTTAGATGAAGCATATTTGCCCCATCGGAAAGAGCTTTTGATGGTTCAGGGTGAGTTTCAATAAATAGCCCGTCAGCCCCTGCTGCAATTGACGTTTTTGCCATTAATTCTATTAATTCAGGTTTGCCACCTGTAACCCCACTGGTCTGGTTTGGCTGCTGAAGTGAATGCGTAATATCTACAACAACAGGAAATCCGAAAGATTTCATTACAGGTATACCCCTAAAATCAACAATAAGGTCTTGATAGCCAAAAGTAGTACCCCTTTCAGTAAGCATTACATTTCGATTACCTGTTTCAACTATCTTATTTGCAGCGTGTTTCATGGATTCGGGTGAAAGGAATTGCCCCTTTTTTATATTTACTATTCGCCCTGTTTCGCCTGCAGCATGAAGAAGTTCTGTTTGCCTACAAAGAAAAGCAGGGATTTGCAGTATATCAACAAATTGAGAGGCAATTTTGGCCTCTTCAACGGAATGTATATCGGTAACAATAGGAATCTCAAAATCATCTTTTATTCGTCCAAGGATTACAAGAGCTTTTTCGTCGCCTATTCCCTGAAAGGAATCAGATCTTGATCGATTTGCTTTTCTGTATGATGCTTTGAAAACAAATGGTATTTGAAGTTTATCTGTAATATCCTTAATTCTTTGAGCTATTTCGCGGGTTAAGGTTTCGCTCTCAACTACGCAGGGACCAGCAAGCAGAAAGAAATTGCCTGAACTGAGGTTTCTTATTCGATTAATTGATGATAATACATTCATATCTTATTAAATTTTATCAATAATATCAAAGAAAACTATTTTTTAGGAAATAAAAAACTTGAAACGTTTAGTAACAATCAGGAATATTTCTTTCCCCAAAGTTTTTGTATTCTAACCATTATTTCATTCTCTTTTTGATTATTTTGAGGCGTATACAACTTCTTCCCAGTAATTCCATCAGGCATAAACTCTTCATCGGCAAAGTTTCCCTCATAGTTATGCGCATACTTGTAATTATTGCCATAGCCTAGATCTTTCATTAACTTAGTAGGTGCATTCCTTATATTAAGTGGAACAGGTAAATCGCCTGTTTCCTTTACCAATTGCTGAGCATTGTTAATTGCTTGACAGGCAGAGTTACTTTTTGGACTCGTGGCTAAGTAAATGGCTGTTTCTGATAGGATTATCCTCGATTCTGGCCAACCAATCATTGAAACCGCTTGAAAAGTACTTGTGGCAAGGAGTAAGGCATTGGGATTGGCAAGACCAATGTCTTCAGCAGCAAGTATTACCATTCTACGAGCAATAAACTTGATATCTTCACCTCCCTCAGCCATTCTGGCAAGCCAGTAAACAGCAGCATTTGGATCACTTCCACGAATTGATTTTATGAAAGCTGATATTATATCATAGTGTTGCTCTCCATTCTTGTCGTATAGCGCAATGTTTTCCTGTAACTTTTTTGTTACAATGGTATTATTGATCAAGATTTCCTGTTCATCCTTTTCTTGAGAACCAACAACCAGTTCAATGATATTTAATAATTTACGTGCATCACCTCCTGAAAATCGAAAAAGGGCATCTGTTTCATCTACCTTAATATTAATACTCTTCAATTCAGTATCGATGGTTAATGCACGCTGGAGCATTTGTTCAAGTTCTTCTTTTCCAAGAGGTTTCAACAGGTAAACTTGACAGCGGGAAAGTAAGGGTGAAATTACCTCAAAGGAAGGATTTTCAGTGGTTGCACCAATTAATGTAACAACGCCTTGCTCCACGGCACCAAGCAGTGAATCCTGCTGTGATTTACTAAATCGATGAATTTCATCAATAAAGAGGATAGGTGAGTGGTGATTAAAAAACCGTTGTGATTTAGCCTTTTCTATAACATCACGTATATCTTTTACACCGGAATTAATGGCACTGAGTACATGAAAAGGACGATTAAGTTGATTGGCAACTATTTTTGCAAGGGTTGTTTTTCCTACTCCTGGGGGACCCCATAATATGAATGAGGATAAATTCCCTGATTCTATCATTACCCTAAGAATATTGCCCTTGCCCACAAGGTGAGTTTGTCCGATGAAATCATCAAGATTTGCAGGTCGTAAACGTTCGGCTAAGGGAATATTCTTCATATATGCTTTTTGCAAAGGTAAAATGTTTTGTGAAAAAGATATGAAGATTATGCTCAAAAACCAGCGAGAGAGTTATTCCTATTGAATTGTGGCTGTCATGAATTTGTGGTTATCCTTCAAACTCAATTTCAAACTAAAACCATGTTGTTTTGTATCAAACTCTAATCAATTGTATATATCAATTTAGCATTGAATAACAACCAAAGACCTCATATTGATTGTTGTGTTTTATGGACATTAGTTTACTCTTTTTTCGCTATTTTTGGGATATAAAATTTATGGAAGAGTATACTTAAAGAAAATTATTATGGTAAAAAGAATTACGATTATTCTTATTGTTTTTATTCAAAGTCAATGTTTTACTTCAATGGCGCAATACACATCGCCTGGACAAAGTAAAAGTTGGACGTTAGACTCACTTGTGGCAAATTCAGCAGGTGTTGTTACATATAGCGAAGGAGCCTATATCATTTCTAATGATGTTGTTCTTTCGGAAAGTGACACATTGAAGATTTTAAATGCCGCTGTAATAAAAACTGCTGCCGGGAAAAAGATTACCATAAACGGTGTCATCGTTTCCAATCCATCAGAGGGCAGAGTAATATTTTCCGCCATTGATTCAACCAATACAGCCAATTATTTTAATGGTTTTCGGGTTGAAAATTCTGATGAATCCCTTTTTAGGAATACTACCATAATGCATGGTGGGGGTATTCAACTGATAGATTCCGATGTTCTTTTTGAATATTGCACAATACGAAATAATAACCATTCATTGACTTCAGGAGCAATAAACTATAGTTCGGCCAGCCCTATAATAAGGTACTGTGAGTTTAGGGAAAATTCGCGTGCTGCCATAGCCTCAGGAGCTAATGTATTTGGCTCACCACAAATTTTCTTTAATGTTTTCAAACACAATGTAACCGATAATTCCAATCGACCTCAAATAAACATTGGGCCAGGGGCAGAAGACACGATCCGAATTGTAGGGAATTATATTGAAGGTCTGTACCCAGTTTCAGGAGGCGTGGGAATAAGTAATCTGATGGGTTCAGGTTCTGCAAAAGTTTTGCTTAAGGGTAATGAAATCCGTAATAACCGTTACGGTTATACACAGATAGGAGGAGATATCAGTTCAGTTATAAAAGGTAATAAAGTTATTGACAATAATTTGGAAACAAACCCTATGAATGGGGGTAGTGGACTAAATTTTCTTTCAACTTCAGCAGAAGGTAACATCTCAGTTATTAGAGAAAATATAATCACGGGTAATCTTTGGGGCATTACTATTCAGGGTATAGCCAACCCAAACTTAGGAACGGTTGATGACCATGGAATGAATATCATATTTGACAATGGTAATAATGGCACTCCTTACGATCTATACAATAATACTGCTTTACCAGTATCTGCACAGTATAATTATTGGGGAACCAACGATGAGGATGAAATTGAGGATTTAATTTTTCATCAGTTTGATAATCCCAGCCTAGGACTTGTTACTTTTTTACCAAACATGATGCTTTATCCTGTTATCAATTCCTTCAATTTTTTAGCAGCAAATAATCAGGGCTTGGAAAATGATATTATTGGCAACATAGATTTAGAGGACAAAACAATACTACTTAATATTCCCTTTGGGATAGATATTACCAGTCTTGTTCCCGATATTACTGTCCCATATGGTGTTTCCGTATCGCCCTTGTCTGGAGTAGCACAAGATTTTTCTCAGGTTGTTGAGTACACGGTTACCGTACCGCATGAGCAGCAGGTTTGGAATGTAATTGTTGAACAGGATGTGCTGTTTTCAATATCTTTTATAGTAAACGATCAGAATGGCAATCCGATAGAGGATGCTATAATTACCTTTGATGGCAACACATACGAAGAAGGTATTTACTTTTTTGAAAACCTTAACCCTGGGGAATACCCTTATTCTGTTTCAAAAGATGGATATGAAACCGTTGAAGGTTCAGCAATAATTATTGATGAGGATATAATAGAAATTGTTGTTTTGCTGACTACCGGAATGGAAGAAATGATTTTTCATGATTTTAGGGTATATCCCAATCCCTTTACTGATCAGGTTTTACTAAGTAACCCTAACATAATTAAAAGGGTTACCATAATTTCTGCGAATGGACAGGTAATAAAAAGTTATGAAGTGAATGGACAACCTGAAATACCAACAAAAAGCATTGCGCCAGGTTTTTACATGATGTGTTTCGAAGGCATTAATGGTCAACGTTTTATAATGAAAATGGTCAAGTAGATTTTCATTTTTGTTTATAAAGTTTGACGTTTTAACTAAGAGTTTTATGGATATCAGTAATTCACAATTATGAGTATCTTATTTTTTAATATATTTATTACTTTTCCGTAAATTATAATAATTACCTTTTTGCATTATTTTTGTAAGAAAAATAGAATCAAAATAAACTCTAAAACCTAACAAGATGAAAAGAATTAGCATTTCGATCAGGTTAATTATGCTGTGTGTTTTCCTTTCGGTAAGTTACTATGCAAAATCTCAACAGCAAATTGCTGAGTTTCTAAAAGGCAATGTAAAGGATGCCGAAACCCTGGCAACTGCATATATGGAACCATTTGGCAAAATGTTTGGCACATCACTAAATGGCGGATGGTATCAGGCTGCTCGACCACATAAACTTCTAGGCTTTAATGTAACTTTCGTTACATCTGTGGCAACTGTGCCTACAAGCGCAAAAACTTTTGATGTCTCAAAATTAAATTTGGAAGAATTAGTATTGGCTGACCCTTCAAATAACATCTCTCAAACCATCTCTGGAAAGAATACTTTGGGTCCCAGAGTTGTTTACAAGGATGATCCATCTGGAACATTGGGTTTTGATTTACCTAAAGGGGCCAATTTACCCTTTACATTTATGCCCATGATCCAGGCAGGTATTGGATTGCCTTTTCATACCGAATTGACAGTAAGGTTTTTGCCTAGCATAAATGTGCCAAAGGTTGGTAGTGTAAACCTTTGGGGAGTAGGAGTAAAGAACGAATTCAAAGAGTTTATTCCCGGTTTAAAGTTAGTCCCAATTGATCTTTCAATTATGCTTGGTTATACAAAGTTTGCTAGCGAGTTCGAGATTAGCTATAAACCAGCTCCTGCCGATATGCCAACCGGTTATACGGCTGCAAATTTTAACGATCAAAAATTGGCTCTTGATGCCAATGGTTTTACTGCAAGACTTTTAGTTGGAAAGAGTCTTCCCTTCCTATCTGCCTATGTAGGTTTGGGTTATAGCACTGCAAAAACCGATTTTGGATTAAAGGGAACTTATCCCATTGGAATGGCTCCTGTTTATTCAGGTGTTGAAGTAGATCCGTTCATGATGAAATACAGCCATAATGGGTTCAGCGGTAATATTGGTTTTAGGGTAAGGCTTGGGGTTATAGCATTTAATGTAGACTATACACTTGGCGAATACGCCCTTTACTCAGGTGGTATTGGTATTAGCTTTAGATAGTAAGATTATACATAAATTTTGAAAGGGGCTAAATGCCCCTTTTATTATGCAATCAAACAACAATTTAGAATTCGGATGTAAAATGAAATTTAATCCTATCAAATTTTTCCTGAGCCATTTGTAGTGCATATGGTGATTCGGCCAAGAATACTTCGCGTCCCCATTTATCGGATGCTAGGTTAGAATGTTTTCTCTTTCGGAAATCATCAATTTGCTCCTTATCGCTACTTTCTATCCAGCAGGCTTTGTAAAGATTAATGGGCTCATATCTACATTTTGCCCCATATTCATGCTCTAAGCGATACTGAATTACATCAAACTGGAGTGCACCTACAGTACCAATAATTTTACGACCATTGGACTTTGATGTGAATAGTTGAGCAACACCCTCGTCCATTAGCTGATCGATACCCTTTGCCAATTGCTTATACTTCATGGGATCAGCATTTTCAATGTACCGGAATAGTTCGGGCGAGAAGCTGGGAATGCCCTTGAACTGCAACTCTTCACCCTCGGTGAGAGTGTCGGCAATCTTAAAATTTCCAGTATCATGAAGTCCAACAATGTCCCCAGGATATGCAGTATCAACAATTGATTTTTTATCTGCCATAAAGGCCGTTGGGCTTGAGAACTTAATTCTTTTTTCAGATCCAACGTGATAATAGGGTTTGTTACGCTCAAAAACACCAGAACAAATTTTAAGGAATGCAATCCTATCACGATGATTGGGATCCATATTGGCATGGATTTTAAAAATAAATCCCGAAAGAGACTCTTCAAAGGGTGAGACTTCTCTTGTTTGGGTATTGCTGGGCTTTGGATGTGGTGCAATATCTATAAAACAATCTAACAACTCATGGACACCAAAATTATTCAATGCACTGCCAAAGAAAACAGGAGCAACTTCTCCTCGTAGGTAAGAATTAATATCGAATTTGGGGTAAACACCGTTTATCAGCTCAATATCGTCGCGAAGAGTTTTGCTAGAGTTGCCAATATGCTTGTCTATGAGGGGAGAGTTAATATCATCGATTTCGATAACATCTTGGCTAATGGTTTGCTTATCGTCAGAGAAGAACAGATTTAGCTTCTGCTCATACATGTTATACACCCCCTTAAATGTAGGTCCCATACCGATGGGCCAACTCAAAGGATGAACCTTAATGCTCAGCTCCTTTTCAATTTCATCGAGCAGCTCAAAAGGATCTTTACCTGGTCTATCTAGCTTATTAATGAAGACAATTACAGGAGTTTTACGCATTCTGCAAACATTCATCAACTTACGGGTTTGGCTTTCAACCCCCTTTGCACAATCGATTACAATTATTACGCTATCGACAGCTGATAGAGTACGATAGGTATCCTCAGCAAAATCCTCATGACCCGGTGTGTCCAGTATATTTATTTTAATTCCCTTGTAATCGAAACCCATAACCGATGTGGCAACAGAAATACCTCTTTGGCGTTCGATTTCCATAAAATCGGATGTTGCTCCTTTTTTTATTTTATTACTTTTAACTGCGCCTGCAACATGAATAGCACCACCAAATAGCAGAAGTTTTTCCGTTAAGGTTGTTTTACCTGCATCGGGATGGCTTATAATGGCAAAGGTTCTTCGACGTTTAATCTCTATATCTAGTATCATTAAATATTTACTTTTCGGAGCGCAAAGGTAATGATTTTGAGTTCACCCTAAAATGAATTTTTGTCAATTGATTTCTTGATTGTAATGCCAATGGTTTGATAATGAAATAAACTATTATTTCTATTTTCGTGAAAAATTTCATTTTTAAATAATGCAAAGTAAACCAAAACTTTGGTCAAGGGATTTTGTGCTGCTTGCCAATGCAAATCTTTTAATGGCAATTGCCTTCTATTTTATGATGCCAATTCTACCCGTATACCTAACCGATAAACTTGCTGCTTCGAAAAGCGAGGTTGGGATGGTTTTAGCCTTTTATACCATTGCTACTCTAATTATCAGGTTGTTTTCGGGATGGACAATTGATACTTATGGCAGAAAAACCATATAC
>CAZDXY010000083.1:0-7457 GCA_964509385.1 uncultured Rikenellaceae bacterium | reverse complement strand
TTTTTTCTCCATCTTTTTTATTGGATATCCTCTGGCATTCACTATTTACCTGTTTATAGGTATACGGTTTTTACATGGACTTACCTGGGGAGTTTTAACAACCTCAAGTTCAACCATAGCAATTGATATTATCCCGCCTTCGAGGCGGGGAGAAGGGATTGGAATTTTTGGTCTTTCCATGACAATTGGTATGGCTATTGGTCCTATGATTGCCATTTTTATAACTGGTGCCGATCGTTACACTTTGCTTTTTGTTTCTGCCATTGGAATATCTTTTTTGGGGTTTATTCTTGCACAGATCGTTAGGTATCCAAGTTTTAATCGCGAAAACTCGAAAAGAGCTTTTTCTTTTAAGGATTTAGTTGAAAAAAATTCCATTCCAGTTTCCGTAAACATGTTGATTGTACAGTTCACTTATGGAGGAGTTATTTCATTCATTGCACTTTACGGCAAGGAGATTGGGGTTGAGAATAGCGGATTGTTCTTTCTAATTTTATCAGTTGGAATTGGTTTGTCGAGGGTGAAAAGCGGGAGGATTTTCGATGTTAGCGGTCCAGAAAAAATCATTATGCTAGGAATGGTTTTGCTAGTTATTGGTTTTCCTGCTCTTGCAATTTTCAACAGCTCATTGGGCTTTCATTTATCAGCAATAATACTTGGGTTCGGCTTTGGGATCATTATGCCCACTTTTCAAGCTATGGTGAATAATTTGGTATTACCAAGTAGGAGGGGAGCAGCTAATTCAACATTTTTTACCAGTTTTGATATTGGTATTGGCTTGGGGATGGTTGGAACAGGGATTTTATCCGATTATCTTGGCTTTAGCAGTACTTTTTTGATATTCTCTGCAATAATTATAATGGCATTAATCTTTTTCCAACTTATTTCATTCAGGCACTATAAAAAGAAACTTCTGGTATCCCTTTCTTAAGATAAATTAGAGTTTAACAACTTCTACTCGATTATCATGAAAAGCTGTACCATGACCCATGTCAGTTTCTCTCCCACACGAAAGAACATTCAATGCACAACCCTCAGTTCCCCACCAGCCATTGTGAATAACCACACACCCCTTTCTTACTGAGTATGTCACATTAGCGATAACTTTAACCTCCCCTCTGGTATTAAACACCTTTACTTTATCTCCATTTTTAATTCTTCTGTAGTTAGCATCCGATCGGTTAATTTCAACGAATGGTTTTGGGTTAAGCATTTTGATAACCGAAAGGTTATTGAATTGTGAGTGAATCCTGTTTTTAGTATTTGGACTCATCAGAAAGAGTGGAAACTCTTCATTTTCGGTTTTCTCATTAAACCCCTCTTTAGGCTTTTCAAATGTTGGTAATGGATTAACCCTCCAAAGTTTTTTAGCCTGCTGTGAATACAATTCAATTTTACCGCTGGGTGTTTCGAAACGAAAATCAGCAAAGGCAATTTCCTGAAGGTTTGGTGCCATGATAGGACCCTCTTTTAGCTTTTCGAGGGATAGTTGAGGAAATCTCTGGAGTTTTTCATTCAGAAATTTATCAACATTATCATCGTCTGGAGGAATTAGCACTTTTTCAACTTCACCCTTGGTGTACCCAAGTTTTAAAGCCAGATGATAGTATATTTCATTTTCTGGCATAACTTCTCCTGCCGGTTCAACTACTTTCTGTTTTAGCTGAACGTAGGGATTCCAGTAAGATCCAATGATATCGCTCTGCTCGAACATGTTTTTGGCAGGTAGCACAATATCTGCTTCAAGAGCAGTATCAGTGAAGAATTGCTCTACCACAACCTTAAAGTCGAGTTTACGAAAAGCCTTTAGAACAGCATTTGTGTCAGGGTTTTGTGCAATTGGATTTCCCCTTTCCACCCAAATCATTTTGAGCGGAGGATTCTTAATGACAAGCATATCAACTCCAAGCCGTGCAGTGGATATAGCACGGCGTATTACACCATCAGGTTCTTTTGGAGGATAGTAGCAAAGAGGTTCCAATACATCATCGAAAACGAAGCTCTGAAGGTTGGCGTAGTGCCAGCAAGCCCCTGGCTTGCCAATATTGCCTGTTAAAATTGATAGAGCTAATAGACACCTAACCGTTTGACCACCATTGCTGTATCTCTGCATCCCATAACCCGGTATTAGAGTCATGGGTTTTATATTGCCTATTTTCCAGGCAAGTTTATATATCAACTCCTCTGGAATTCCAGTTATTTCGGATGCCCAAAGGGATGAATAACCTTGAACATGGTTTTTAAACTCTTCAAATCCCTTAACGTATTTTTTTAAAAAATCTTTGTCGATCCAATCATTTAAGATAAGCAGGTTTGCAATGGCTAAGGCTAAGGCAGCATCAGTTCCGGGTATTGGTTGAATAAGCAGAGAAGCTCGTTGAGAAGAATCCGTTCTGCGAGGATCAACAACAACAAGTTTACCCCCTTTATCGATGGATTTACCAATGGGAATCATTTCCTGAATGTTGCTTTCAGCAGGATTCTTACCCCATAAAACTATCAGTTTGGCATTTTCTAAGTCCCAGGGAACATTGTGTTTGTTCTCACCTAAAGTTAGCCTTGTGGCTTCAAGACCAGCAGGCCAGCATAGATTTCCGTAAACAGTTGTGGCTCCACCATATATTTCCCGCCAAAATTTTCCGCTCAGCTCATTAATTAACCCCGACATGCCACTGGCATTATAAAACAACACACTTTGCTGACCATAATTCTCTTTATAATGGATCAATCGGGCAGAAATAGAGGTCAAGGCTTCGTCCCAGCTAATACGCTTAAATTTACCATCTGAAGCTTTTCTGTGAGGATAGATAATTCTGTCGGGGGAGTTTGACCTTTCAACATAGCTTAAACCTTTGAGGCAGATACCTTCGGGGGTAGCTTTATTGGCAGGGTGGGGGGATAGGTTAACAATCTTACCCTTATCTACATGAACAAGAAAAGTACATGTGCTGTAGCAATTTCTTGGGCAAGATGTTGTAAAAATTTGCATTTAATAATGGGGCGAGTTGTTAGTATTAATATATTATTTGCGAATTTCGTTATAATACTGCCATTCCGAAATATTTTCCCCATTCTTAAAGAAATACTTTGATCCGTTCTCGTGTTCTACTTTTGAGTAAAAAGTAATAACACCATCTCTATTAAAAACGCTACGGGTTACAACAATTAAGTTAAGGTTTATCTGTTCCTGAGTGCGATCTGAACTGTAACGAGCGGTTAAATTTTCGGCAGGAATGGGTTCACCTTTATCTGCACTTACCATTTCAGCAATCATTCTTCTCTTGCGTTCTTCGGCTTCTTTTTTCAGTTCAGCCTGCCTTTTTTCCTGTTCTTCAATCAATTGTTTTCTTAAGCGTTCCTCGTTTTCTCTTATTTTTTCAATTTCTTTTCTAATTCTTTCTTCTTCTAGTTTTCTTCCCTCTTCCTTTCTTTTTGCTTCTTCTTCGGCTTTTCTAAGAGCTTCTTCTTCAGCTTTAAGTTTCTCTTCAGCAATTTTCTTTAAAGCAGCCTCTCGTGCTTGAGAATCTGCTAAAGTTCTTGCTTCAGCCTCCTTTTTTAATCGTTCTTGTTCGGCTACACGTGCTTCTTCTTCAGCTTTACGACGAACCTCATTCTCAAGCCTTCGTTTTTCATTTTCTTGCCTAATTCTTTCCTGTTCAGCTATTCTTGTTTCCTCTTCGGCTTTTTTCCTTGTTTCTTCAGCAATTCTTATCCTTTCGTTTTCTTGACGCTGTCGTTCTAATTCTAGTTGTCTTTCTTCTTCACGGCGTTTGGCCTCTGCCATTGCACGCGCTTCGGCATCTTTTCGTTGCTTTTCCTGTTCAGCTATACGAGCTTCCTCTTCTGCTTTACGACGAGTTTCTTCAGCTATTCTTCTCTCTTCGGCTTCTTTTCTAACCCTTTCCTGCTCTGCTATTCTTACTTCCTCTGCTGCCTTTTTTCTGGCTTCTTCTGCAAGTCTAATCCTTTCAGTTTCTTGCTTTTTCTGCTCTTCTTCAAGTCTTTTTTCCTCTTCACGGCGCTTGGCTTCAGCTAATGCCCGAACTTCAGCCTCTTTCCGTTGTTTTTCCTGTTCTACTTTAAGAGCCTCTTGCTGTGCGATTCTTTGTGCTTCTTGTTCCTGCCTTCTCTTTTCTGCTTCAGCCGCTATTCGCTCCTGTTCTTTTTGGATTTCTTTTTGTTTATTTTCTTCAGCAATCTTTTTTTCTTCCTCTCGTACTTTTTTCTGAAAACTAGCGGAGTAGTCAACATCATAACCAAAATCATTTTTTCTAGAATCGTAATTAATCCTTCCCACAGGATTGTCATAAACCTTTATGGCAGACATATCTGCTTGAGGTTCAAGTTCAACTTCAAAATCAATAATATTATCTCTTTCCTTAGGGAAATTAGCAGGAACTTTGGTGTTAATATTTATTTTTTTGGTTACATAATCGGTTTTCTCGAAAGAGAAGATGTAGTCAGCATCATAGTCAAGGCGAACTTCAAATCGTCCTCCACGACCAGCAGGATATGAGCCAATTTGAGAACCATCTTTATATAATATAATCTGAGAACCTTCTGTATTTCCTTTTTTTATTCTTACTCTTACGTAAGCCTGTAAACTACCTTGTGCTATTGCATTTTCAGAAAACACCATTGAAATGGCTAATGCTATAGTAAAAATAAATAGTTTAAAGTATAAACTTGGTGAGTCTTGCTTACCAATGTTGGTTATTTTAGATATAGTCTCCAATTAATTAGTTTTAGTAGAATTATTTACGTAAAGATCAAGAAAAAGGTTTGATCTGTATTTCATTTAATAGCAAAACTAAACGGTTCAATTCTTTTTTACAAGCTAGTTAATCAAAATTTTATTGATATTGATCTAAATTAAGTTAATTGTAAAAGATGGATACTTTCAAATTGTAATGCAATCTACTGTACATCTCTTAAAATCAACATAAAATATAAAACGATCAATAATTTCACCAAGAATTAAAGAGGCAAAAAGCCACCAAGAAAACTTATAATCTGTAAAAACTACAAAACAAAGAGGTACGAAAATGCCAAAAATCATTCTTGCAAATGAAATGATTGATATCAAAGGACTTTCAAATAACGATAGTAAACCCTTACGGATGGTAAACGCCATAGTTTTTAAAGCGAGTAATAGAATCAATATACTCCAAAATTCAGCAAAGAGCGCGGTGAAAGTTAAAGCTGTTGCCAAAGTATTTGCGCTATGTAATAGAGTTCGATTCTTTTTTTCTTTGATTGAATAAACAAATTCAATTGAGATAAGGAAAAGTAAACCCATTAATGATGTTAGATAAACCATCATATTGTTTCCACTCAGAAAAGCCATAATACCAGTAAAAAAGAATAATCCAAAAAACAGAATCTCGCGACTAAGCCAGCTATTTTTCAGATTTAGCAATGATAGATGTGACCGAAATGGTTTTCCAAGATGAAATGTACTCAAGAATAGGGCAATAAAACCTAGTGTTACAAAAATCCAAAAAGGGATTTGTATGGAATTCAGTAGTTTTTCAGCCCAAAACCAACCTGTTATTAGCGATCCAATAAAAGTGAATAGAACGAGAGGCCATTCATTTAAGGCATCAATTATTGAATGCTCATACTTTAAAATGCTTTTTTTCAGGTTGGTTTTTTCAATACCTGATGCCTTTATGTCAATTTCTGGAATATCATGTACAATCTCACTACCAATAACATTTATTTTTGGATGAACGTTCTTTTTAGAAAAACCAATTGCATTAAGTTGGGCTTGTTCCTCTATTTGTCCAAATGATAATGCCCCTGTGGGGCAATGTAAAGCACATGCAGGCATTTCACCTTCCTTTAGCCTATGATAACAAAAATGGCACTTCTCGATGATTCCCTTTTCTTCGTTATATTTTGGGGCTTCAAATGGGCATGCCCATATGCAATATTTACAGCCCAAACACCTATCTTGATTATGAATAACTGCATCCGTTTGCTTATCAAAACTGAAAGAATTTGAGGGACAGGCCTTCATGCAGGGTGCTTCAATGCAATGATTGCATGCAATTGATTGATGTACAAAACCTAAAAGGGGAAGTTTTTCCTTATTGAAATGGTTTACTTTTCGCCAACTTAACGGGGGATTAACACCATTTTCTAAAGAACAAGCAACTAGGCATGCATGGCATCCTACGCACTTACTATAATCGAAAATGAATCCTTGTGTTGTTGACATTTAACTTTTCAGATATTTTAGATAGGGTTAATCAATAGTTTCAATTATTATTTAAATGGTTAAATTACAGAATCTAAAGCATTACCCAAAACATTGCAAAGAAATTCAACATCCTCAATTCCAACAGAAAGTCTTATCATTCCCGGGTATGGAAATTTATCACCCCAAACAGGTTCTATGGGCATTAGAATAGTATCTGCATCGCCAAGTGTTGGCACAAGAGGAATATTATCTTTTACCGCTTCAATAAAACTATTACAGCGCTTCGATTTTTCATGGTTAGAACTTCCTGCTATATCGAATGTAATAATTGCGCCATAACCCTTGCCATTGAACAATCCATTTGCTTCGGTATGTGTTGGATGAGACTTTAACCCAGGAAATAGTACCTTTTCGATTGCTTTGTGATTATTCAAAAATTTTGCCAGGGTAAACGCATTCTTACAGTGTTTATCCATTCGTAACTCAAAGGTTTTCAATTGATCACAGAGTCGAGCCGCATCATCTGGAGATAGCATATGCCCAACCAATTTTCGGTACTCAATGGCTGCTTTCAAATAATCAGGATTATTTCCTGATAGTACTCCTGCAGAAATATTTCCATGCCCTGCCAAATATTTCGTAACGCTATGTATTACTATATCAGCATTACTTTTCAAAGGTTTCCAAAGGAATGGTGTGGCAAAAGTATTATCAACCATTACTATAGCACCCTGCTTTTTGGCTAATTTGATGAATTCCTCTGCATTTATTGCTATTAGCATTGGGTTAGAGATCGCCTCAAAGAAAACAACCGATGGGTTAGCATCCTTTAGCAGTTTTTCAAATTTTTCTAAAGAGTATTTTTCCACATCAGGGGTAAACCTTACTATATCGATACCCCGTCGTTTTGTTAATACTTTGTCAATAAAATGATTAGTTCCACCATAAATTTCTGAGAAAAAAAGCCATTTTCCTGTATTTTCCTTTACATGAAAAATTGAAAGAGCCGTATCAATCGCTGCTAATCCAGACTGTGTAAGTAATGACCATTGGCTTTCCTCCAGCTTCATAATCATGTTCTCCGCAGCAACCACATTTGGGTTTCTATATCGGCCATATATATATAATTCAGGATCACGTGGATAATCAATTTCATCTTTAAATGCTTTCTTCATTGTGGGAATATCCTCTAGGTGAAATCCAGTATCCCGATATACAGGGGTTCTAGTTGATTTTGGATTCATGTTAAAAT
>CAZDXY010000082.1:0-17066 GCA_964509385.1 uncultured Rikenellaceae bacterium | reverse complement strand
AATCCATTGAGTTCGACCCAGCTATTTGTATATTTCTATTCCGAAGATCCAGGACTTTTCGAGGCAGAGCTAACATTCAACACCAACGTTTCAGGCGAGGAGTCAGTTTCCATACCGCTTACCGCAGAGATAATTGTTTACGAATTGACATTGCTGGTTGATCCAGATGAAGGAGGAACTGTTACTGGTGCGGGTGAGTACGAAGCAGGAGATCAGGTTACTGTTACGGCTACTCCCAACCCTGGATTTATCTTTGTTAAGTGGACCCAGGATGGAGAAGAGTTAACCAGGCAAGTCTCCTACACGTTCAACATGCCGGCTGAAGATCTTACTCTGGTTGCTCATTTCACCGATAAGATTCCCGAAATTTCATACGATCCTGCTTTCTTTGAAGAGGATCTTTTCACTGGAGATATAGTAACAAGAACGCTCAGTATTTCAAACACTGGAGATCCTGAAAGTGAACTTTTCTTTACTTTGGATTTTGAATACATCTCAAAACTCAAGAATCAAGGGATTACGATTAGTGTGAATAAAAATCACAATCTCTCATCTCAAACTGCTATAAATACTGTAAATGTTTCTTCAAAGGCAATTGATGTTAAAAACACTGAATTTGCTCCAAATGCATCGAACTCAGATATTTCTTTTTCAAAGAACTTTACCATTGATGATTTGCAGTTCAGTTTTCCTGTTGGCGTAGGTGATGGTGAATATGGTGTTGGCTGCGATGAAAACTATATCTATACCGCACGATGGAGTGGAGATAGTTTTTACAAATACTCTTTAAGTGGTGATTATATAGAAACATTTACTATTGCAGGTGTAGGTAATATTAGGGATTTAACCTATGACGGTCAGTATTTCTATGGCTCACCCAATAACAACATCATTTACATCATGGATTTCTCCAGCCAAACATTGATTGGTACTATTTCCACCTCTATTCCCAGCATACGTGCAATTGCATACGATTCGGATAACGATGGTTTCTGGCTTTCAAACAACTGGGAAAGCCCACTAACATTAATCAATCGGGATGGAACTTCACTTGAAACTCTTGTTACAAGCGTTGGAGCTTTTGCAGGACTTATCTGGGAAAATGTTAGTGATGATGGACCATTCTTATGGGCATACACTCAGGCTGGAAACACTAATCGTCTTTATCAAATTGACATGACAACAGGTAATCCAATTGTAACATTTGATGTCGAGACACTTGGTATTTTATCTGGTGCAAGTGGTGCTGGAGGTTTGTTCTTTACTGATGACATTATCCCTGGTGAGTACACTTTACTAGGAATGTGTCAAAATGATGTTATTTGGGGATTATCTATGGGTCAAAGCGATGGTGATTGGCTTTCACTCTCAGAATTTGGGGGTATACTCAATTATGGCGAAAGCATTGATATTGATGTTACCTTCGATGCAACTGGTCTATATGGAGGAGTATATGAAGCTATCATTGCAATAACCTCTAACGATCCAGAAAACTCTGAGGTTCAAATTCCCGTTACTATGAACGTAACAGGAATACCTATTCTTGAGCTTTCGCACGATATACTCGACTTTGGCGATGTGCAGATTGATGTCCCGGAAGTGTTTGAACTGACGATTTACAACGTTGGTACTCAAACCTTGGAGGTTACCGAAATCGAGAGTTCGCTCTCAAACTTCATCGTTTCGGAAACGGAGCTGTTTATCAGCCCAATGTCAAACGCTGTACTGCTGGTAACATTCGAATCTGCAACTGCCGGGGTATTCGAGGCAACGCTCAGCTTCAGCACCAACGATACCAACAATCCAACGGTTGCTCTGGATATGATCGCTGAGGCAAAACTGCCACCATCAATATCTGTAAGTCCAACCTCATTCTACGAGTATCTTGGTTACAATCAAACCACAGAGGGTACCCTTACAATTTCCAACAACGGTGAAATGCCACTGGAGTTCTCCATTACAAGTTTTCTTGATATCAGTAATCCTAGCAAAGTTAAGTTTGACCAAACAATTAATATGGGCGAAGAAACCTTAGTGATGGAGAACCATCCCGACAAGCCAATAGTTGTAAGAGAACATTTAATACAATACACTGAAGGGAAAAAAGGAAAATCCAATTTTAATATATTGATCTATGAAGAAGTGCCTGATTTCTACTGGTACACTGAAGCTTTATATAGCTTGGATTACGACTTTTCCTTTGCTACCTCCTGGGATGGTATTTATACTGCGCTTTCCGGAGGTACCGATTGGGATTTAATCCTCATTAATTCATATGATAATTCTGCAGGAACCACTACTCTGGATGCATTGAATAGCTATATAAATTCTGGAGGAAAACTAATCTTTGCCCACTGGCAAGCAGGTGATTTTAGTAGCCACTCCATCAGCACGTCCATGGGGATAAGCTACGTTTCATCCTTTACCACTCCTATCAGCTTCAGCCTTACCGATGAAGCCTCAATCCTCAATGCACCCAATATCTTGCCCAATGGTTTTAGCTGGACACACGATCAGTATAATGTCGATGGGCAAATTGTGGAGACCCTTACGGGTGCAACCCGAATGGCCATTTTTGCAGGCTATCCAAATAGCGCAGCAATCGTACTCAACGAAGGGGGCAATTCAATTTTCAACGCCTTCCAATCTGATAATTTCTCGGGAGATTCCAACAGTTCAGGGAAAGATGACATACAGGAATTAATTGAAAACCAGATTACTTACCTGCTGGCAAACAATCTGATAGTTAGTCCTACTTCTGGTACTATATTCCCTGGTGAGGACTTTGATATTTCTGTTATCTTTAGCTCAAATGGTCTATTACCCGGAATTTATGAAGGTACCATCAATATTGAATCGAACGATCCGGATAACTCCTTAATCGATGTTCCGGTAACTCTTGATGTTGATTATGAAGGACCAGTATACTACACCCTAAGCCTTCTTGCCGATCCCAATGATATAGGTGCTGTATTAACCGGTGCAGGCAACTATACCGAGGGAACTACAGTCGTGATCTCGGCAAGTTGGGTTAGCGGTTATACGTTCACCGGTTGGACAGGAAACGCTAATGATATTGCCTTACTGGGTAATCCATTGGCAGCAACCACTTCGCTCAGCATGCCTGATCGTGCAGTTACACTTACTGCAAACTACGAGGAAGAGGTACCTTTCGACTGCTACGTTACCTTTAGGGTGGATATGACGGATGCCATTGGCTTTGATCCGGACGAAGATGTTGTTTACATAACAGGATCAATGATCGGATGGGCAATGCCTGGAAATGATCCCGACAACCAGACCATGAGCCGTATGGGAGAAACCATGATCTGGACCAAAACCCTTGTACTGGAAACAGGTGAATACCAGTATAAGTACTTCCTCAACAATGGATGGGATGGAGGTGAATGGCCCGGTGATCCCAACCGCGAAATCTATGTTGCTGGCAACATGATCCAAAACGATATCTGGGCGGAAATAGTAGAAATATACCCTGTTACTTTACTGGCAAGTCCCAGTAACATAGGTGCTGTGCTCTCAGGAGCAGGAAACTACTACGAGAATGCCGAAGTTACTATTACCGCAAGCAGCGTTTCTGGTTATGTATTCACTGGGTGGACAGGCATTGCCGAGGATATGGAACTGCTTGACGATGCCTCTGCATTAGAAACATTCTTTACCATGCCCAATCGTGCGGTGACACTAACAGCTAATTATGAAGTAGAAACTCCGCCAACCTACACAGTTACTTTTACCGTTAGGAATGTCAACTATAATGGTATTGCTGGAGCAACCATTTCAATAGCAGGAGAGGGTAGTATAACCACAAATGCAAATGGTATTGCTACAACATCACTGGGTAATGGTACCTACTCATTCACAGTTGCTGCAACTGGTTACTATACTCATAGTGGTTCATTCACTGTTGCAAATTCTAACCAGCAGGTTACCGTTACCATGATTGCTGTTGGAGTGGATACTGATGTTCTTACAATTCTTGAGGTTTACCCCAACCCATTCAGCAGCAGCATTACGCTGAAAAATGCCAAAGGGGTAAGTCGCTTAATCGTTACCAGTATCATCGGGCAACGGGTAATGGATATACCTCTTTCAGGTTCAGAACTCATTACTGTTCCCACTGACGGGTTAACCAAGGGAATCTACCTAATGATTTTCGAGGCTGAAAATGGAGAGAGAGTGATTAGAAGGATGGTTAAGGAATAATTCTAATTATAATTACGAAAGCTACATTCTGGCATTAAGAAATTAGGGAACTTTTTTAAGGCGCAATTCTGAAAATATAGAATTGCGCCTTATTATTTTAAAAAACGCACCCTACTGTGGAATTAAAGTTTCTTGATATCATTTTTATTTTCAATAAATTGAAAAAACTATAATTTTATGCTGTATAACATAAATCAAGAGATAAATATTCTGTAAAAAAGAATTCAAGCCTGTTTTTTTTGTTATAACTTGTTTAGTTATTATATGCTAAAGTGAAATAATTAAAATAGTATTAACCACCTCAATCTTAAACATTATAATATTATGAAAAAACATTTTCTCCATTTGTCAATAGTCCTAATGGTTAGCCTATTGATATCAATGTTTGGCTCTGCACAGGGCAAGTCTGTGAACTCTGATGGCAACAACAAGCATGTTGAATTTGAATCACAAAGTGCCACAGTGAGCATTCCTTTTTTCCAGATAACTAAGGATGTAGGCGATTGGATACAATGGGATGATGGAGTGTACAATGGTAATTTCGGATTGACAAGCGCTGGAACTTTTTTTGTCGCTTCGCGATGGGAACCAGATGACATTGCAGCTTACGAAGGTTTGTACATAACTAATCTGTCAGTATTCATCCATAATGTACCCACTGCTTCCATTGCAAAAATTTGGCAGGGAGCCGATGCCGCCACCTTAACCGAGGTTTACAGCCAAGCATTTAATGCTGCTGAGGATACATGGGTAGAGATAACCCTTAACGTTCCATATCTCATAGATGTCGATCAAGAACTTTGGATTGGCTATCAGGTCGATGATCCCGGTATTGGAAATTCTGCTCCCGGCAAAGATGCAACTACAGATTATGATGGCAAGGGAAATATGATCAAGATTGGCGTTGACGGCACTTGGCAGAACATGCTTGGGTATGGTGTGGCAGGCGATTGGAACATCCATGCCTTTGTATCAGAGCCAAGTTTAGTGCCTATCCTCTCCACAATTACTGCTACTGAAGTAACCAACGCCAGCGCTATTTCTGGCGGTTCAATTACCTACGAGGGAGCTGGTTCAGTAACCGCCCGTGGTGTGGTGTGGAGTACAAGTGAAAACCCAGCCATTGATAGTTACGATGGCATTACTAACGATGGCGAGGGGATTGGAGAATTCTCCAGCACCCTTACCTGGTTGTTGCCAAACACCGAGTACTTTGTTCGAGCTTACGCCACCAATGCCCAAGGAACTGCGTACGGCAATCAGGTTAGCTTCACCACAACTAATAATCTGCCAGCAATAGGCGTTGACCCTTTGACCTTTGAAGAGTATATGGATGCCGGCGATATCATAACTCGTACCCTTACCATTTCAAATGATGGCGATCCCGAAAGCGTGCTATACATTAACCTTGCGGTTAATTTTGATGAAAAGAAATCAGGAAGAGAACTTTTCCCGGAGCTGATCCCTGGTATGCCAAATTCAAACGCTTCATTATTTGAAAACAGAAATTCCACGGTTAGCCTCAGGAATGCATCGCTAAAACCAAAGACTTCTCCTAAGTCTAGTGGGGCCTCCATTTTGTACGTAAATACATTGTTAGGAGAAGATACAGACTTTAAAACAGCTCTTCAGGGATTGCCAAATGTTGACTCTTATGAGGAGGTAGATGCAAACTCGATTACCCCCAATGTTGACTACATGCTTAACTATGATGTTGTGATAGTTGCTTCCAACTATGAATTTTCCAACACAACTTTACTGGGTAATAATCTTGCTGATTACGTTGATGCCGGTGGATCGGTTTGCTTATTGCAGGCAACACTTGCAACGGGGGGCGATTGGGCAATTGGAGGAAATATGGCAAGTGAGTTTTACAGCCCGTTAACAGTTGCTTCATTTTCTTTTAGTGCTGCAATATGCAACAATTTTAATGAACACCCATTGACCACTTCGTTGGCATCCATCTCAACTTCTCTTTGGTCATCTACCAGCATTCAGGGGAACGGGGTTTCACTGGGTAATTACGATACAGGTTACCCATTTGCCGCTTACAATCCTGACAAACCCATAGTTGCAATCAACGTATTCCCATTGAATGGAAACTGGGGTGGCGATCTTATGCAGTTGATGCAGAATACCATCGATTGGTTTGCAAAGGGAGAATGGCTCTCTCTCGATCTGGAAGAGTTCACAGTTAGCTATGGAGAATCGCAAGCGATAGAGTTAATCTTCGATGCCACAAACCTTAATGGCGGAATTTATGAGGCTGTTATTAATATTAATACCAATGATCCCGTTGACCCTGAGGTAAATATTCCTGTTACCCTTACTGTTAATGGAACCCCAGATATTGTTGTATCTGAAGAGTACTTAGATTTTGGCTATGTGAAACTTTCACAGGAGGTTACCCTGCCAATCAATATTTACAATCCTGGCACCGAAGTCCTAGAGATAACAAGCATCCAAACCAGCGAAGCGCTATTCGGCACAACAGTTACTGAAATATCAGTTGATCCAAAAAAAACCTATAAGCTAATGGTCTCCTTCTACTCCGAGGATCCTGGTCTCTTCGAAGCAGAGTTAACCTTCGAAACCAACGTCACTGGTCAGGAAGACTTTACAATTCCCCTTACGGCTGAGATTCTGGTTTACGAGTTGACCCTGCTGTCCGATCCGGTTGATGGTGGCATCCTTACAGGGGACGGCATTTACGAAGAGGACGATGAGGTTAACATTACAGCCACCCCCAATGTAGGGTACATGTTCTTAAGCTGGACTGACGAAAACGAGGAGGTTATCAGCTTAACCCCAAATTTCGACTTCACCATGCCGGCAGCGGACGTAACTCTTACTGCAAACTTTACCGATAAAATCCCTGAAATATCGCTTGATCCTACTTCCTTTGAGGAGGATCTTAGCACCGGGGAAATTATTACCCGTACATTAACCATTTACAACACTGGTGTTGCCGAAAGTATCCTTGATGTTAGTTTAAGCATTGAAGAGGGTTTAAAGGGACGGGCAGGAGAACGTGAATTGCAAAGAGACTTCGCAGGTAATGAACCTTTTGATATGATTATAGATAAAAACATGCCCCGGGTTCAGTATAACGGTGACTACAGCACATCCATTAATCCCAATTTCGATGAACGCAAAGATTCAAAGGGTGACAAGTATTTGCAATTCTCCGATGACTTTGAAAGCGGTATTGGTGAATGGAGTACAGTGGTGTATTCAGGCGCAGATCTATGGCATATTTCCGACTTAAGCTACTCGAGTCCAACCCATAGCCTTTGGTGTGGTATCCAAGGAAGCTCAAATTACAATACTGGGGATAGGGTAAATACTGCCATTATATCTCCATCTATTACCCTACCTGAAGATGCAGAATCCATTTTCCTCACTTTTTGGGAAAGCTATGATACGGAAGCAGGATACGATAGATGCTATGTTGATATTTCTTCCGATGATGGCACTTCATGGACTCAACTAAGAACTCCACCCACTGGTAGTTCAGGTGGATGGGTTTACAGAGAATATAGTATTTCATCATACCAGGGAGAAACTATTAGGATAAGGTTTTATTTTGACACACAAGATAATATTGCCAATAATTACCCCGGTTGGTTTGTGGATGATGTAGCAGTTAATGTAACCCTGCCCTGCTTAATACTTGATCTGGACGAAGCATCCGTAGTTGCCGGAGAATCACAGCAGATTGAGGTAACCTTCGATGCCACATACCTGATGGGAGGAACGCATGAAAAGATAATTCGCATCACCTCCAACGACCCCGAAAACCCGGTGGTTGATGTCCCCGTTACCCTAAACGTTACCGGACGACCTCTTATCGAGGCATCGGACGAAAGCCTAGACTTTGGCTATGTAAGGCTGAACACTGAGGCTACTCTATCCATAACCATCTACAATACAGGTTCCGAAACGCTGGAGCTGACCAGCATCCAAACCAGCGAATCACAGTTCGATGTTTCTCACACTGAGCTAAGCATCAACCCGTTCAGCTCAAAACAGCTCGTGGTTTCCTTCTACTCCGAGGATCCCGGACTTTTCGAAGCTGACCTGACCTTCACCACCAACGTCACGGGTCAGGAGTCATTCACCATACCCCTTACGGCAGAGATTTTGATCTACGAGCTAACGCTGGTAGTTGAACCGGTTGATGGAGGAACAGTTACTGGGGAAGGTCAGTACGAGGAGGATGACGAGGTCACCATAACTGCAACCCCCAATGAAGGTTACATCTTCGCAAACTGGACACTCGATGGGGAAGAGGTAACTAGGATGGCAGAGTACATATTCAACATGCCACCTCAGGACCTTACACTGGTTGCCAACTTCACCGATAAAATTCCTGAAATTTCAATTGACCCGGAGTCATTTGAAGAAAACCTTAACTCAGGTGAAAGCATTGATCGTACATTAACCATTTCAAACATTGGCGATGAGGAGAGCGAACTATACTTCTCCATCGAAATCGACTATATCTCAAAAGGAAAAGCAATCAGTAATCCGGAAGGATATGATAAATCTTCTGTAACCAAAAACTTTACTTTAGATGATTTACAGTTTAATTTCCCTGTTGCATTGGGTGCTGGTGAGTATAGCGTTGGCTGCGATGGGAATTTCATATACACTTCCCAATGGGTTAGCGGTCAGTTTTTAAAGTATTCCTATGATGGAGACCACCTGGAAACATTCTCCATTACCGGAGTTTCGGGAATACGGGATCTGGCATACGATGGCCAATACTTTTACGGTTCGCCCAACAGCAACACCATCTACATCATGGACTTCACTGCCCAAACCCTCATTGGTACCATTACCACCTCCATCACCAACATTCGCGCAATAGCCTACGATGCCTACTACGATGGTTTCTGGGTATCGAATGGCTGGAATGATCCATTAACGTTGGTTAATCGCAGTGGAACAACCGTAAGGAGTATCGATACTCCTGTAAGTCAATTTGCCGGATTAGCATGGGATAGAGTTAGCTATGGTGGGCCTTTCCTTTGGGCATACACTCGTCATGGTTCAAATAACATGCTTTACAAATTCAACATGGCCAATGGAGAGCAACTCGAATCCTTTAACGTTGAATCGCTTGAGATTTTGTCGGGCACATCGAATGCAGGTGGTTTATTCATTACAAATCAGATAGTCCCAGGAGAGTACACACTGCTAGGGATTAGTGAGAATGATGTTATTTGGGGTTTGAGTCTGGGTTCTGTAACCGATGGCTGGCTTTCACTATCCGAAACTGATGGAATGGTTCTTTCGGGCGAAAACTATGAAATCGATCTAACATTTGATGCCACAGGTTTATGCACTGGCGTTTATGAGTCGATAGTTCGTATTACCTCCAACGATCGCGAAACCTCTGAGGTTGAAATACCTGTTACTCTCAATGTTACCGGTATCCCTGCTCTTGATCTATCGCACGAAATGCTAGAATTTGGTGTTATTCAGGTTAACGTTTCTGAAACTATTGAATTGATAATTTACAACGTAGGTACAGAGACATTGGGGGTTACAAACATCCAGAGTTCATCCCCTAACTTCGAGATATCTGCAACAGGGTTTAGCATTATTCCGGGTGCTAATAAAATTCTTGAAGTTACCTTTGAATCCGATATTTCAGGCTTATTCGAGGCTAATCTTACCTTTGACACCAACGATCCCGACAATTCTAGCGTTTCCATCGATATGGTGGCAGAGGCCAAACTACCCCCTGCCATTTCGGTCGACCCAACCTCCTTCTACGAGTACCTGGGTTTTGAGCACACCGTAGAGAGGGTGATGACCATAACCAACGAGGGCGAGTTGCCCCTAGAGTTCTCCATAAGCTGCACTTTTAGCACTGAGAGTTCAGGTAAAGAGAAGGTTACCACATCTATCGACCTTGGTGAGATCAGCGTGGTAAAGGCTAATATGCCTGGCAGTCCCACTGTAACCATAAACGATTTCATCCGATATAACCCGGGCTCTAAGGGTAAGTCAAATGCCAACATCCTTATCTACGAAGAGGTGCCCGATTTTTACTGGTACACTGCGGCACTGAACGACTTAGGTTATAGCTACACCTCAGTGGGTTCATGGGCTGCTCTTGAGACAGCTCTCGCCGAGGGCACAGATTGGGATTTAGTGCTGGTAAACTCATATAATTATTATACATCAGCGAATATTATTGATGATTTAGATGAATATGCAAATTCCCAAGGAAAGCTGATCTTCGCACACTGGGCCCATTCAGACTTTTCCAGTCACCCCATTTGTTCAACCCTGGGGATCAGTTACATTTCCAGTTTTGATACTCCCATCAACTTCATCCTAACACCTGATGCCTCTATTCTAAACAATCCCAATAATTTACCCGATAATTTTAACTATACGCACAATCAGTGGGGAACCGACGGGCAAATCGTTGAGCCTATAACAGGGTCTACCGTTCTGGCAATCTTCAGTGGCTATCCCAACAGTGGAGCCATTGTGCTAAACGAGGGGGGCAACACCATCTTCAACGCCTTTCAGGCCGACAACTACTCCGGCGATAGCAACACCTCAGGTAAGGCGGACATCCAGGAGTTGATCGAGAACCAGATCGAATTCTTGCTTATGAAGAACCTGATCCTAAGCCACACTTCAGGCACCGTACACCCCGGCGAGAGCTTCGAGGTCACCGTTACGCTCTCCTCCATGGGGCTTGAAGAGGGAGTTTATGAGGGCGAGATCACCATTACCTCTAACGATCCAGAGAATCCAGAGGTGGTGGTACCGGTTACTATCGAAGTTGACTACGATATACCTGTACCAAAGACCGTTACCCTAATCGCAAATCCTGATAACATAGGTGTTGAACTATCTGGTTCGGGTAGTTACTATGAGGGTGATGAGGTATCAATACTCACAAGTTCAGTAATTGGTTACACCTTCATCGGCTGGACCGGGGAAGCGGAGGATGTTGCACTACTCGATGATGCCTTTGCACTGGTAACTACATTTACAATGCCCGATAGGGCTGTAACCTTCACAGCAAACCATCAACTTATTGACTATATAGTTGAGGTCATTATTCAGCCGGAGGATGCAGGATCTGCTACAGGGGAAGGAATTTATAATATTGGCGACGAAGTAACTCTCGAAGCCATAGCCAACGCTGGCTATGAGTTCTTCAACTGGAAGATTGATGAAAATATTGTTAGCACAGATAATCCTTACATCTTCACAATGGGTGCCGGGGATTTATCCATAACTGCCTATTTTAAATCAGAAGATGCAGAGGTTTATACCCTAACCCTTCTTGCCGACCCCGATGATATTGGCGCACTACTTACTGGGTCTGGCGATTATCTGGAGGGCGATCAGGTGTTCATTTCTACTACACCCATCGAGGGATACCTGTTTGTTGGGTGGGCTGGTGAAGCTGACGACATCGCCCTGCTGGAAGATGCAACCGCCTTGGCAACCTCATTCGAGATGCCCGACAGAGATGTAACCCTTAGTGCAACATACGAATTCATAGTACCCACTTATACTCTCACTCTTCTGGCTGATCCTGATGACATTGGAGCCATTGTCGATGGTGCAGGAGAATACACTGAGGGTGATAATGCGATAATTTCCACCAATGAAATAGCCGGTTATGACTTCATTGGATGGACAGGAGAGGCTGATGACATTGCTTTACTAGATGATGCAACAGCGTTATCAACATTCTTCACTATGCCCGATAGGGATTTAATCCTTACTGCAAGCTATCAATTACAACCCAAGTATTTGCTTATACTTTTAGCTGATCCAGATGATATCGGTGCCGTGCTTACGGGAGCGGGAGAGTACTACGAGGGGGATGAGGTGAGCATATCCACAAGCAGCGTTGAGGGGTACACGTTTACTGGCTGGACAGGCGAAGGGGAGGACATCGCTCTGCTGGATGACGCCACCGCGCTGGAAACCTTCTTCATCATGCCCGCCCGCGAAGTAACACTTACGGCAACCTTCGAGGAAGAAGTACCAGTTTACAGCGTTACTTTCAACGTGAACATGACCAATGCAGAGTTTGACCCGAATGAGGATGTGGTATATATCACAGGGTCTATGATTGATTGGGCTCAACCCGGTTTTGATCCCGAAAATCAGCTCATGACACGAATTGGGGAGACCATGATCTGGACAAAAACATTATATCTTGAAGCGGGTGAACACCAATACAAGTACTTCCTCAACGATGGCTGGGCAGGTGGAGAGTGGGATGGTGACCCGAACCGTATAATCGTTGTTTCGGGTAATATAACCCAGAATGATATATGGGGTGAGATAGTTGACACCTATCCCGTCACACTCCTTGCTGATCCAGATGATATTGGCGCTGTGCTTACGGGAGCAGGAAACTACTACGAGGGTGCAGAGGTAACCATATCTGCTGGTACCGTCGTTGGGTATATGTTTACAGAGTGGACAGGAAGCGCTGAGGATATTGAACTGCTGAACAATGTTTACACTATGACATCCTCCTTCATAATGCCGGCCCGTGCGGTAACCTTCACTGCTAACTATGAGGAGGTATTGCCCATATACATCGTTACATTCAAAGTTAACATGACCAACGCCGAAGATTTTGACCCCGAAGAGGATGTAGTGTACATTACAGGATCCATGATGGGTTGGGCTGAACCAGGCTCCAATCCCGATTACCAAACCATGACACGCATTGGCGAAAGCATGATCTGGAGCATAACACTTGAGTTGGAGGCAGGAGAGTACCAATACAAGTACTTCCTCAACGATGGTTGGGATGGTGGAGAATGGGATGGCGACCCCAATCGTATAATCCTTGTTAACAACAATATGGTACAGAGCGATATATGGGGCGAAATAGTTGATACATATACAGTCACGCTACTTTCGAATCCTGTTGATATTGGTTCATTGCTTTTGGGATCAGGAAACTATTACGAGGGCGCTGAGGTAATTATTTCGGCTAGCAATGTATGGGGCTGGACCTTTATAGAATGGTCTGGCAGTACCGAGGATGTTGAACTCCTCGACGATGTGTCTGCTATGGAGACCTCCTTTATCATGCCCACCCGTGCGGTAACCCTCACAGCCAACTATGAGGAGGAGGTCATCCCAACTTACACTGTAACTTTTACTGTAAAAAATACAAGTTTGGCGGGCATTGCAGGTGCAACCATTTCAATTGCAGGTCATGGAACGTTAACCACCAATGCCAACGGTGTGGCCACAACTTTATTGGAAAACGGCACATATGCCTACAACGTTGCTGCTACGGGATACTACACTCACAGTGGTTCGTTTACTGTGGCAGATGCTAACCAGCAGGTTAATGTAACCATGATTGGGGTAAGTGTGGAAACGGAGGCGTTATCATCCCTCAAGGTTTTCCCCAATCCCTTCAGCAGTAGCATCACACTGAACAACGCCAGCGGGGTGAGCCGCCTGATCATCACCAATATCATAGGGCAACGGGTGATGGATATGCAGCTACCGGGTTCAGAGCGAATAACGATTCCAACCGATGAACTGACCAACGGTGTTTACCTGATGATCTTCGAGGCCGGAAATGGGGAGCGGGTGGTAAGGAGGATGGTGAAAGAATAATTAGAAAATTATCTTTTATTGGAAAGGCTGTCCCATTCGGACAGCTTTTCCTTTATATTTTATTTTTCAGGATTATTTTGAAATGTGATTTGAAAAATTATTAACTTGCATAGATGTCCTTTTGAAAAAGATTTTTTTTGGATTTATTCTTTTAACAAGCTTTCTTCAAAAAATACTGAGCGACAATCAAATTTCTTGAATATTAAATTACTAACCAATACTTTATCATGAAAAAAATCACCTCTTTTCTAATCCTGTTAATGACTGCATTTTTCATGAATATTCAGCAGTCGCTGGCCGTTTCGGCCTATCCCCACCCGGTTGAGTATAACCTCCCCGATGGGACTACCATCACCATTCAGCTTATGGGTGATGAGAAGGTAAAATGGGCAGAAACCCTCGATGGCTTTTCTATTCTGCTTAACGCTGAGGGTTTCTACGAATATGCAATTTTGGACGCCAATGATGATATGGTTCGTTCTGGAATCAGGGCATCCAATACCAATGAAAGGACTAACACCGAAAGCGCATTCCTGATGGGCATTGCAAAGAACCTGCGTTTTAGCAAATCGCAGATATCGCTTATGAATCAGATATGGGAGGTGCAAGAAAAGGAAGCCTCAAAGGCATTCCCCACCACAGGGAATAGAAAATTAATCTGTATACTAATTGGTTACGCCGATTTAGCCTTTACCAAAACCCAGTCTGATTTCAACAATCTCTTCAATCAGGTTGGCTACAGCGCTGGTGGTGCAACGGGCAGCGTAAAGGACTACTACCTCGAGAATTCTTACAACCAGTTCAACCTTACGGTTGATGTGGCCGGCCCTTACACAGCCTCGCAGAACATGGCATACTACGGGGCCAACGATGGTTATGGCTATGATATTCGTCCGCGTGAACTGGTGCTTGAGGCCATTAATCTTGCCGATCCCGATGTGGATTTTTCTGAATATGATAACGATGATGATGGTTGGGTTGATGGCGTTTACATCATATATGCTGGCTATGGCGAAGAGGCAGGAGGAGGTGCAAATGCCATCTGGGCACATGCATGGTGGCTTGCCTCTCCCGTTCTTAAGGATGGGGTTTACCTTCAAAGGTATTCATGCTCAGCAGAGTTGAGGAGCAACACGGGTTCAACCATAACCGCCATTGGGGTTATTTGCCACGAGTTTGGCCATGTGCTTGGAGCACCTGATTATTATGACACTGATTATGCAATAGGAGGAGAATTTCAAGGAACAGGACAATGGGATATGATGGCCTCCGGTTCATGGAATAACGGAGGAGTTACCCCTGCTCATCATAACGGTTTTACAAAGGTTTACTACTACAACTGGGCTTCAGCTACACTGCTCACTTCCGCAACAACCATAACCCTCAATAATGCAGCAGAGCATAGCAATAGTTTCTATCGTTACAATACCACAACCACCAACGAGTTCTTTTTGCTCGAGAATAGGGAGAAGCATCTTTTCGATGGTCATATTCCGGGTAGCGGAATGATTATCTACCACGTACACAGCACAGTTTTCGCAGCGGGTGTCAGCAATAACATCAACAATACTCACCCGCAGAAGATGTACCCTGTGTCGCAGAATGCGACGATGGATCCCACTGCAACACCATCATCCTATGGAAACATAAACGCCGCTACCTGCGCTTGGACTGGTGTGGGCAAAACACAGTTTACCGATGCAACGCTGCCCAGCTCTAAATCATGGGCAGGCGCAAATACCAACAAGCCCATTACCAACATTAGCCGCAATGTAGGGGCCAAAACGGTTACCTTCGATTTTATGGGTGGGTCTGTAAGCGACCAAACCGTAACCTTCAACGTTAAGGATCAGTTTGAGGTTCCCATTGAGGGTGCTATGATAACAGTATATCCCGAGGGAGCAAAAAACCAAGCAGTGCTTAGTGCATCAAATACGAACAAAGTTGATATTAGGAGGCAATCCATCATCGATCAAAACCGAACTTCTGATCTCAAACTTGAATCTAAAGTTGCAAATGAACCAATACCCCTTGTTATTTCAGAGAGTAAAGAGGGGCAATGGATACATTGGGATGATGGTATATATTCATCTGGGATTGGCTTGAATTCCGCTGGATATTTTACCGTTGCATCTCGTTGGACACCAGCTGATATAGCTTCTTTTGAGGGATTATCAATAACCGAATTATACCTTTACATAAGTGATTTACCGCTGGGAGCGGTTGCAAAAATTTGGCAAGGTGCAAATGAAACATCCCTTGTTGAGTATCATAGTCAGGCATTTTCCCCAATAGCTAGTAGTTGGAATCTTATCGAACTGAATACTCCCTACCAAATTGATGTAACAAAGGAACTTTGGTTTGGCTATGAGATTAACGATCCTGGAGCTGGAGTGTATCCAGCAGGACGTGATGCAACTACAAACTATGATGGTAAAGGAAATAAAATAAAATTGGGAACTGGAGAATGGGCAAATTTATCAGGTTATGGATTAGAAGGCGATTGGAATATTCAGGCTTATCTGGAAAACCTGGTTATTGAGCCCATTATTCTTTATACAAATGCTAGTGGGCAGGCAACTTTCGATGCTTCTCCAGGAAGTTACACTTACACCGTTGAGAAGGAGGGTTACAGCAGCGAAGATGGCGATTTTGATGTTGTAGATCAGGACGTTACAGTAAACGTAACCCTTGTCTCAGAGTCCACCGAAACCTATTCGCTTACCCTTACCGCTAATCCTAGCGATATTGGTGCAGTGCTTACGGGTGCTGGAAATTATGCCGAGGGTGCAAATGTTAACATTTCAGCCAGTACGGTAAGCGGCTATACCTTTACCGGATGGACAGGTAGCGCTGAGGATGTGGCCCTGTTGGGTGATGCCTCTGCTTCGGCAACTTCTTTCTTAATGCCCAGTAGAAATGTAACACTTACAGCGACATACGAATTGTATCAAATAGTTTACCTATTACCATTTACTGAAGATTTCACTGATCTGGGAGTAGGTACTATTCCTGTTGATTGGGCAAGAACCCATGCCAACTGGGGCGTTGTTGCTACAGCCAACGCAGGCGGTGTTGCTCCTGAAATGAGGTTTAACTGGACACCATCCGCAACTGACGAATTCAGGCTGCATACTCCTTTCATCGATGGAGATCTTGACGAGAACCTATACCTGGTATTCAAGCATATGGTTAACGAC
>CAZDXY010000081.1:14248-17877 GCA_964509385.1 uncultured Rikenellaceae bacterium | reverse complement strand
AGAACCTTTTGATAACCAACTGTCCCTCAGTTTATTTTAAGTGGACAGCAATGATATAAATTATAAAGAAAAATAAAATTTATAACAATCACATATTTAAGCTTGAAAAAGGTCTAAGTTTTAAAATAAAAAAATGAATTTTATTTTTGATAAATCATTTTAGTTAATGATTAAGTTTTCAATTTAATATTTATTTTTAACCGCATATGTAAAAAAATATCACTTTTTTTCTATTTGAGAAACTCAAAATATATTTATATCGTAGACGATTTATGGTTTAATCAGCTTTTCTGATTTTAAAAATAGGTATACATAGTTTAAACAAAAATAACAATTAAAGTGTATAAATCTATTGTAATCCATACCAGATCAACATATTGGACTCGAAATGAGACCAATGAAGAGTATAGTGTTGTTGATTCCGATGATTTAGCCAAAGAAATCGAGATTCAGTGTAATCAACTTGAAGATGATGGATTTGAAGTTATATCAATAAATCCTATTACATCGGGTAGCCTAACCAGTGGAAATGGGTATTTACATACCGAAAGTATAATTATTACTGCCAGAAAGATTTGATTTAGGAAATTTTCAATCCTAGAATTAGCATATCATCAACTTGCTTTTTGTCCCCTTGAAATTCAATGATTGTATCATTTAGCACTTCCTTTTGCTTTGCAAAATCTAATTCTTGAATGGACAGAAGCAGTTCCCTAAAATTGCTAAGCAGAAATTTTATGTTCTTTGGCCCTCCAAACTGGTCAGTATATCCATCACTGAATAAATATATCGAGTCGTTAGGTTTTAGCTGTAAACAATGGTTTGTAAATGGTTTATCTCCTAATACGTGATAACCAATTGGCATCTTATCCCCTCTAAATTCAATTAACGAATAATCATTATTAGCATTTGTGATAATCATTTCTTCTTGATTAAAATTCTCATCAAAGCCCTTTCGGATAATAAATACTGGAAGGTAAGCTCCAGCATATTCCATTTCTAAAGTTTTACAATCAATTAAAGTTATTGCCATGTCCATCCCATCGGCCTGATCGACATGCCCTGCCTGTTGGTTAAGCGAAATAATAACCATTCTTCTTAACTCCATAAGTATGTCCGCAGGAGAAAGATTGTTGCTTTTGCCTGCTATTTCACGAAGTAGAGTAATTCCTAACATGCTCATGAAGGCTCCAGGGACACCATGTCCGGTGCAATCGGCAACGGCAATAAGTATTTTCCCATTTATTAACTCCGATACCCAAAAGAAATCTCCACTTACAATATTCTTGGGTTTATAAAAAACAAAAGAACTCCACGGTAACCTTTTTAATCTTTGATCACTTGGAAGGACAGCATTTTGAATCCTACTTGCATAGGTAAGACTGTCGGTAATAAGTCTTTGCTGTTCTGCAATTTGATCCCTTTGTCGTGTCACAAAATCTCTTTGCTGTTCTATCTCTTCCTTTTGGCTTTCAATTTCAACCTTTTGACGAGTTATTTCATTGTTTTGAGCCAAAAGCAGCTGATTAATTCGCTTTTTTTCTCTGTAGTTAATAAAAATGATCATGGCTAAACTTCCAGCAAGTAAGAAGGCAACCAAAAAAAAGATTATAACCACTTTTTGCCTTTCAAGGCGTGCCTCCTGCAAAGCTTCTCTTTGTCTTACTAGTAGTTCTTGCTCTTTTTCACGTTTTTCAAATTCATACTGCATTTCTAATCGGGAAATGTCACTGGAATTTAAGCTATCTTTATATGCAGCATGGTTGACATATGCTTCTAATGCCTTTTGGTGAAGTCCAAGTTGGGAATATATAAGCGATAAAATTTTGTAGGATTCACTAACTTCTGGTAGCAACCTATGTTTCTCAGAAAAATATAAGCTCTTGTTAATGTAGGAAAGCGCTTTGCTATAATTTTTTGATACCATTTCCACTTCTCCCAAGTACCTAAATAAACTTGACAAATCAAGGCTATCGCCGACCTGTTCCTTCAGATTAAGCGCTTTATTTAAATGATGACGAGCACGAGGGATATCCTTCTTCTCTATTGAAATAATTCCTAAACTCAAATGGTTTGAAGCTTGACCATGAATATTATCATTCTTTATGTTTATATCTAAAACCTGCTGGGTAAACTCCCATGCTTTATCAAAATTACCCATCTTATGATAAATACTTCCCAATTCATTAAGACAAAGCGTTACTCCAATCCCCTTCCCTGAAGAGTGCTCTATCTCGCGATAGTAACCCAAAGCTGACTCGGTGTATTGCATAGCTTTTTCTAAATTATCGAGCCGTTTAAATAGCCTTGCAATCCCTAGTGATGTCCATGCTAAGCCCTCTCTCTCCCCAATTGATTCGTGTATATCCATTGCCTCTAAAAAATGTTCTATAGATCGTTGGTATTGTCCAATTACACTATAAACATTGGCAAGGTTTACGAGAGTACGTGCCACTTCTGCTTGATTTCTATTTTGTTTGTTTATCGCGAGAGCCTCAAGGTAAAAATCCAGTGCTAGTAAATAGTTGGTTTTAAGCAAGTGTGTATTACCTAACCGGTTAAGAGCCATAGCCTCCATGTTTCCGTCTCCAATTTCTTTCGCCAACCTTCTAGAACCTTCAAAGTATTCAATTGCTTTACCAAATTGGTTTTTATTATAGTATATGAAACCCAATTGATGCATTGATTTCATAGTTAACTCGGGGTTGTTTATAAGTTTGGCAATAATCTCAACCCTATACGCTAATACTAAAGCAGAATCTAAATCACTTTGGGTTATTTCAATGGATTTCTCTAACAATCGGTTTCCTATTTCTAGCTGGTTTGATGTCTCGTCAATTCCATAAATAATCCCATAATTAAAAATGGAAAGTAAGACGACTATATACTTAAGGTAGTTTTTTATCATAGTATAGCCAACAAGGTTTTAGCATAGTTTATACTTGCTAAGTTAATATATTTTAGCAACCTTAAGCTTATGAAACCAATTAAAATGACCAGAAACCATAAGATATGGTTCTTATCTTTAAAACATTTCGTATTTTTAACGGTTAAATGAAATTTAACTTTCATATGTACTCCTAGGAATTTGATAATTAAACCTATTGGGATATAATTAATGGCAATATGAACATTCGAATAAAAATGAAGATCAGAACAAAAATGCTTATATACGTACTGATAACTTCAATTATTGTTCTTGCAGGGTTAGGTATTTACATCCAGTATCATACCTACAAAATATCAACGAGCAATGCTCAGAAAATCGCTACTAATTATGCTGAGAAGGTTGCAAACCAAGCTCGTTCCGAACTAGAACTTGACCTTGGTTTTTCTAGGTCTTTAGCAAATGCACTCCAAGGGTTCTACAAACTTGATTCAATTACTAGAGATTCTATATATTTTGACATAATAAAGAATCAGATTGAGGAAAATTCGCGTTATATTTCCGTATGGTACAACTTTGAATACTTTGCCACAAGACCAAATTATGATAAGAACTACGGTAGGAGATCATATTCTGCCTTTTTGCAGGACAACAATAGCCACATTTTGATTGAGGACAAAAACGTAAGTGGAGACATTCTCACGAGTGATTATTATAAGGCTAAAAGTACTAACCAAGAAAT
>CAZDXY010000081.1:0-14209 GCA_964509385.1 uncultured Rikenellaceae bacterium | reverse complement strand
GGTTACAAGCATCTGTACTCCTATAAAAAGAGAGGGTGAATTCGTAGGACTTGCGGGTGTTGATATTACTCTTGATAAATTTCAGAAAAGTATTGAAAGGGTGAATCCTTATCCAAAAACTCAGGCATTTCTACTTTCCAATAACAGCACAATTATTGCACATACAAATGAGCTTTATTCAGGTAAACTTTTTGCTGAAATTTATCCTGAAATAGAGATGGACCATAAAATTACTGATTTAGTTAGACGTGGTTCGCCTGTTATCTTCGAATGGAATTCAACAAACGATGGTTTTCTGTATATATTTTCTCCTATTTTTATTGGAAATACCTCTTATCCATGGGCTATTGGTTTATCAATCCCTATTAAAGAGATTACAGTTGAATCACGTAAAGCAATGCAAAATACAATTCTAGCTTCTCTTTTGGGGATAATTGCTCTTGGGTTTGTTCTTTTCCTTATTTCTAAAAGCATTACAGAACCAATCATTAAGACTACAAATGTTCTAAACGATTTAGCGCTGGGAGATATTGACCGTAACAAGAAGTTAAGCATTGAAAGTGGTGATGAAATAGAATTGATGGCTAAATCAGTTAATAAGGTTATTGATGGGCTAAATCTCACTGAAAATTTTGCACGCGAAATAGGACAAGGAAACCTTGATGCAGAGTTTAAACTATTGGGTGATAATGATATACTTGGAATTTCTTTAATTGAAATGCAAAAGAGTTTGAAACATGCAAAACAACTAGAAATAGAACGTAAAGAAGAAGAACAAAAACAAAACTGGGCCACACAGGGTATGGCTATGTTTGGCGATATACTTAGACAAAATAATGAAAATCTTAATGAATTATCATTTAACATAATAATGAACCTTGTTAATTATACTGGTTCAAATCAGGGAGGGGTTTTTGTGTTAAATGAAAATGACAAGGAACATCTATTCATTGAAATGACAGCTTGCTATGCATACGACCGAAGGAGATTCCTTGAAAAAAATATTGAGCTCAATGAAGGGTTAGTTGGAAGATGTTTCCGCGAATCAAAAACAATTTTTATTACCGATGTACCATCGGATTATATCAATATTTCTAGTGGTCTGGGCAAGGATCGTCCTCGATGCCTTATCCTTGTTCCTCTTAAAACCAATGATGAAACACTAGGTGTTTTGGAAATGGCAACCTTTAAAACTTACGAAAAATTTCAAGTTGACTTTATCGAAAAGGTTGCTGAAAGCATTGCCTCTACAATAGCTAGCGTAAGGATCAATATTCGTACAGCAGAACTTTTAGCCAAGTCCCAACAACAGGCCGAGGAAGTTCTTGCACAGGAGGAAGAAATGCGGCAAAACATGGAGGAATTGCAAGCTACTCAAGAAGAAATGGAGCGAAAACGCAATGAGCAAGAAGAAATTCAAAAGGAACTTAACAAGGAATTAACTCTTCTAAATGCGCTAATGCAAAATATTCCCGACTTTATTTACTTTAAGGATAGTAAAAGTAAATTCATTAGAGTTAGCAAATCAATGGTCAAACTTTTTAACGTAAACTCCCCAGAAGAACTCGTCGGGAAATCAGATTTTGACTTCCATACCCCACAGAACGCAGAAATTTTCTTTAACGAAGAACAGGAGATTATACATACCCAAATTCCAATTGTTGACAATGTAGTTCATGAAAAGTTTGATGATGGCAAGGATCAGTGGGTTTCAACAACGAAAATGCCATTGATCGATACAAAAGGAGAAGTTGTTGGAACATGGGGTATAAGCAAGATAATTACTGATCTGAAAAATGCTGAAATTGAAGCACAGAAAATGGCATCTGAAAGTAAAAAGTTAAAGTCAATGATTACACTTCAGGAGGGGGAATACCAAGCCATTGTTAAAGCTCTCGATGCAGCAACATTTGTAACAGAATATAATCCTGACGGATTTATTGTACGCATCAACGAAACTATGCGATCAGTTTTAGGAATATCTTCAACCGAGATTGCTGGCAAGCATCATTCCGATTTCTTTAGAATGAAATCAGAAGATGATATAATATATCAGGAATTTTGGAAGGATCTTCGAAACGGAATAATTAGGCAAAGGCTCTTCAAAGCAAACATAAACAGCTCACGCATTGTTCTAAACGAAACCTACTCTCCGGTAACCAATTTGGAAGGTAAGGTTGAAAAAATTATTGCAATATCTATTAGGGGATAATTTTAAACCATTGTTTGAAATTGAAAAACCCCAGAATTTGATCTGGGGTTTTTAGTTTCGTTATTTTTTGTTATTCGGTTTTACAAAAAACCTTTTCATATAACCATCCATCCATATGTTCATCAATTCTTTAAAAGCTCCATAATTTTCAACTGATACAATACAATCATTGAGAGAAAGATGTCTATAAACCTTAAGTTCACCATTATCCAAAACTTCATGTCTAATCAACACGCTCCCAAATTCATTTTCAACGCTTTGGTTATAAACTGGTGTTACAAAAACATAACCATTTGGAATTGATGCTACAAAATGATATTCTTCATTTATCCTTCCTGGTAATTCTAACCTTGTAATTCGCTTTGTGGGCAAACCATCAATCTTAGCCAATTCAATGCCCTGAGAAATGGAAGGCAAAGAAAAACTATAGTAATTTCCAATTTCATTTGCCTTTAAGCCTATAAACTTTACTGAATATACTGTGGAATCTATACTCTGAAATAGTTCTTTAGATTTTATTGTACTCTCGGGTATTCCAATAATTAAACCCTTATCCTTATCAAAATGACTAAAGTGGAGAGTTCCAGTGCCCGAAACAACACCTTTTTTGTCCATTTGCAGGGTTGAATTTAAACTCATTCTCATGTCGGGTTTTTTAATTGGTTCAATGATAATGGAATCAATGACATCGTTAAAGGATATTACCATCCTTGAGCTTAATGATGGAGAATTGTTATCTATTGCACTAATAAATCGAGTTTCTCCCTCATACTCAACTGCAACATAGTATTTATCGAATGCGGAAATACAACCAATGCTTTTATTGACAAAATGAGGATACGCCCCAAAAGCGGGTTGCGACTTTAACCCTGCATTGTTTAATAAAGCTGCTAATAGGATTACCTTTTCTCCCTCGGTTCCTCCATTGCTCTGCCATACTTGTTTAGGTGATCGAAAAGTGTAGCCAGCATGCTTTGGCATTACCCTATAGGTATTAATGTTCGTTACAACATATTTTCTGATTCCTTCTATTTTATCCCATCCCTTTTGATCATTCGCAAATAACTTTTCCATTGATTGATCAAAATCAAATTCTTTTGTGAAAGACTTCCTTAATAATTCAAAAGTCTGCGATAAATCTGCTTCGCTAAACATTAATTGTATGTAATCGGCCATCCCTTCTACCTGTAAAGGTTCGTTTGAAATGGGGGCAACGTTCTTTGCTTCCCATTGAAAAACATCAAAATTGCCCTTCGTTTTTTTCTTAAGTTTTATATCCGAAGAAGCATTGATTATCTCATGATTAAATTGATGACCCTTGGGAACCTTTACAACAACCTCTAATTCCTTGATAGGCGAAGACTCGTTAAGGATTATATTGCTAGAAAAAACAGGTATGAATCCGGCCACTGAATGAATAGTATAATCTAGCTCAACAACAGCTCCTATCTCAAGTCCTACATGAGTAATAACCATTTCTCTTAAATTGTTATAGGCTGGTGCATCTGCCGCCTGAAAGGGAAGAACCTCATTGAACGCATTTTGGGGCGATTGTACCTTTTTCCCATCAGCCATGGTAGTTTGCGATTTGCTAACCGTTAGTGTTTGATAATCGGGGTTGTAAACCACAAACGTTTCGCCGTAAAGGCGATGGAACGACATGTAGGTATTATACAAACGACGGTGGTAGTAATGGTAGTCAACTGATCCATCATCATTAAGGGTGAACTCGTGAACCTGCTTAAGCAGAACCGAATCGGAATTTTTCTCTTCCTCGGTAAGTGGGGTGGTGCAAGATACAATTGCTAGTATCAGCAAACCAACAATATATTTCAAATTTTTCATATCATCTTAGAATTTAAGGATTACTGGTTGAGTAGCAAACTCATTCTGGTACTTCACCGCATCTCGGAACGAAGGCCAGTCTTCAGGCTCGTATCTCCTCTTCTTTAACCTTACGGTTTGGGTAAATTTTAGGGCTTTGCCCTCTACAGAGTACGAACTAGCAAAATCGGCCCCAGAACCAGATAAATCTTTTGCTTCAGGGCTAAATTCGATGGTCATATTTGAGGGTAAAATTATTGTTTCGTTGAGTTCTATTAATTTGGAGCACCCATCGGTAAATGGAAATTCCCTGTTTTCTATATCAGTATTAAAATAAAGATGGCTATGAGCTCTTCCAAAAATGTTGGATGCAACAACAGGTGTAAATATTACCTCTTTTTCTGTTATAATCGCAAAGTTTGGAATTCGGTATTTTACAGTAATGAGCACTGGCTGCTTAAGATACCCGTAAGGGTCGGTTTTGGTAACCTCAATAATCTCAATACGAGGAGATATTTTTAGAATTTCGCGCTCCAAATTCGTACCCCAATCGGCCTTCATACTTCGTGTAAAAATTGATCGTACCGATGCATCCGATTGCCCTTCAGCCGTTAGGCTGAATTCTCCCATTAAAGTTCCATCCTGTAAAATTTCTGACGTTCCGTTTACCCTGAAATAATGGTTCTCGGGGGGTGATAAGGGGGTTTCCATCAAATCGGCACCTTCAGGTAACCCCATCAGATAGTTTTGCTGTTGCTCACGACTACTCCACTCTTCGCGGACAAAGGGAACCCATGTCGGGTCAAGCAGCATGTACTCGCCATTTTTACGCTTCACAACGGTAACTGAATGGTTAAACTGGTCGGCAGGAATGCGGTCGATCCTTGAACCAGCCATAGTCATGGCGGCATAAGATTCAAAACCTGCTGCCCTAAGCATGGCAACCAGCATGCCCGCTTTATCCTTACAAACACCACACCGATCGTGGAAATTCATTTCAGCATTATGCAAAGTGAACCCTTCACCCTTTCCCATAGAAAGTCCGCTATAACGCATCTCGTCGGCAACCCAATGGTTAAGTAACGAAATTGAATCGAACTCTGTTTTGGCATCCTTAAGTATTTGGTTCACCTTCTTTTTAACCTCAGGTGTTGGGATAAAGCTACCATAGTCCTCATTAACTCCGTAAAACCATTTTGACTTTGCATACCAGTCGGGGCTGGTTGACAGTAGAAGTTTAGGTGCAACATCGGATAATGCAACCATGCGCGGTTCGTGCGTAAAGGGAAGAATATTTTTTACTGAAAAAAAGTAGTTAATCTTACCATTTAACTCGGTAATTTTTTCTTCGGCATTGCCGTTGTAAAATTTGTACTGTAGGTTTTTATCCTTATCAATTGTAACTTGGTAAACTTTTTCTTTGATTGGAACTCTACTAAAAAATTCAACTATATCGTAAAAGTGTCCACGCATTGGAGGGATATAATAATCATCGCTTAACTCCTCTTGGTAAAGAAGTGCATAGGCAAAACCCTTTTTGAAGAAGGTAACCTCAACTCCATCATCAGGTTCAAGCCTTCCTATGTCAAGCATTTTCTGACGAGCACCCCAGTAAATAGCTCGGGCTGGAGCAGGATAATCGAAAACTTTTTCGACTTCTAATTCCTCAATATCTCCATTCTTCCGAATAATTCTAGCTTTCTCTATTCTTACGAATGCAGTTAAGGGATCATAGTCAAACTTAATTGTGGCCAATTCCTTGGCACCTCTCTCAGTTAGCACCTTGTAAAGGGTTGATGTATTGAAGTAGCTTAATCCTGTCTCCTGAACATCTACATGGATACTATCATAAACTATCATGTAACCTGAGCCCGGATAATCCTTAGCATTACCGGCTCTTATCAGTAAATCATGGGGCTGTGCTATTACACTTATCCCAAGAAAAAAGAGAAATAAAAAATGAAAAATTTTTAACCGCATAGCTTAAGTTTTAGGTTTTTCAATCGGAAAATTTGATATTTTATTTGACTTAATTTGTGAAGAAAGGGTTTATTCTATTTAATGAGAATTAACAGTTCAAAACAACTCTTATTCAATCCAGTTAATCGATGGAATATCAATAATTTGAATTCTGCTGCTTTGTGTAACTTTGTGTCTTAGTGCCTTAGTGGTAAAAATAATAATAGCCACAAAGACACTAAGTCACAAAGGATCACTAAGATATACGAGAATCATTTTATTCAACTGTTAATTCGCATATTTAATAAGTCTTACGATTATTGCTCGATAAAATATTTTCAAATTCACTTACTTATCAAGCTATATAGCAATCTTATTTCTTCTGCCCAAATCGATTCATCGATTGTCTCCAGTATCATTGGAATATTATCAAATCGGGAATCGTTCATGATCCGTTTAAAAACGTCAATGCCTAAAAGGCCTTTACCAATGCTATCGTGCCTATCGACACGGCTACCGAACTCCTTTTTACTATCGTTGAGGTGGATGCCCATCAAATATTTTTGTCCAATAATGCGGTCAAACTTTTGCCATGTTTCACGGTAACCTTCTTCCAACTTAATATCATAACCCGATGTGTAAGCGTGGCACGTATCGATACAAACCCCTACCCGTGATTTATCCTCAACAAGATCGATGATAAATGCCAGTTGTTCAAATGTATATCCCAAATTATTCCCCTGACCGGAGGTGTTCTCAATTACTGCTTTTACTCCTTTGGTTTTACCTAGTGAGATATTTATGCTTTGAGCAATAATTTTTAGGCAATCCTCTTCGTGTATTTTCCCCAAAGAACTCCCTGGATGAAAATTAAGACGATCCAACCCTAGTTGATCACACCGCTGCAATTCGTCGAGAAAAGCTGCTCTTGACTTTTCGAGGGGTTCTTTTTCAGGATGACCAAGATTAATCAAATAACTATCGTGAGGTAAAATGTGCTGAGGAAGATACCCGTTCATCTCACAGTAATCGCGAAAGGTTTTAATGCTTTTTTGTGATAATGGTGGGGCAATCCATTGTCTTTGATTTTTGGTAAAAAGCCCAAAGGCTTTTGCTCCAATTTCTTTGGCATTCATTGGAGCATTCTCAACACCACCGGATGCACTTACATGTGCGCCTACATATTTCATTACAAAAGTATTTGTGGAATATGAATTTTTACTCGAAGTAAAAATATAAAATCTTTAGCCAATCATTCAAAGCAATCGCAAAAAGCTTTAACTTTGCCATGTAATGGTTCCATCTGGGTTTACATCCCAAGGGATTAAAAGGGAATGCCGTGCCCTGTCTTTGTCTGACTGGAATTCGGCAACAGTTCCCGCTGCTGTAAGTTTCAACAACCTAATGAGCACCCCAGCCACTATTCGCCAAGGGGCGGACGGGAAGGCGCCCATCAGGGAAACAAGTCAGAAGACCTGCCATTACTGCCTCAAACCAGATACGCTTTCGGGATAAAAGCGAGGATGAGATCCTCAAAGTTCACATCCAATCCCCAAGTTAAGTATCTGTGGGTTAGTAAGATTTTTTAACTAGAAGGTTGAAAGGGGACATATTTTGCCAGTACTATTTACCCTTACAACGTTTGCTGATATGAAAAAAATGGGGTTTGAATTTCGAAGGATAATACTTCTAATACTTGCTATAATGGGCAGTAACCTTGGGCAATTTGCTCTTGGTCAAGAACTTGTTACTGACACCATTTTTCTTGAAGGCATCTCTATAACCAAACTGAAAAGTGATCATGGATTTCGCTCAGGAATTAAGGTTCTATCCATTGATTCTGCAACAATGAACGAAAAGCGAACCTTATGCCTAGCAGAACTTTTGCAAGAAAATACCTCAATATTTGTAAAAACATTCGGAAGAGGTTCGACAGCCACAGCTTCACTTCGAGGGACAGCGGCTTCGCACACCAATGTGTATTGGAATGGCATCAAGATCAACTCCCCAATGTCGGGGCAGGCAGATCTTTCATTAATTCCCTTATATTTTGTTGATGACGCTATAGTTCATTTCGGACAATCGTCAATGAGTTTTGGCAGCGGAGGTCTAGGAGGTTCCGTCAACCTAACCACAAAGCCAACTTGGGACAAGGAACTAAGCGCCAATGCCCTCCAATCGTTAGGAAGCTACAACACCCTTTCCTCTGCTGTATTACTTAGCTTCGGAAAAATTCATCTTAAAGGACAAACGCGAATTTTTTGGGAAGAATCCGACAACAACTTTACCTACCGTAATATAGCAAAAAAAAATAAACCTTTTGAGATTCAGCAAAATGCTGATTACTCAAGGTTTGGCATTCTTCAGGAGTTTTACTTTCGTCCCAACTATAAGAGTATCCTTTCAGCTAAGGTTTGGGCTCTAGAAACAGACAGGGGCATTCCTCAACTTATGTCAAGCTACTCTGTAATTGAGAAAAACAGGGAAACCATTCGGGATCTAAATACAATATTGGAATGGAGGACTACTTCTGAATTGTTTTCTTGGAAAGCATCTACAGCGATTTCGAATAGTAACCTTGACTATGATTTTATTAAGAAATCATTTGAAGGTAATGAACTTCCTGTTTTTAATGGGAAAAGCAATTCTTATAGCTTTTATAACAAAGGTGGTTTTGAAGTTCAGCTAAATAGTTGGATACTAGCAGAATTTATTGCCGAGTTTAATTCGTATTGGGTAAACTCTATGGAAAAAGTAATGGGTACTAACCTAGATGCCAAACAATGGCAAAGCGCCATTAGAACAACTTTAAATGCCAACCCTTTTGGAAGTTTTTATATTTCTCTACTTGTTGCAGAGGAGGTGTACAATGGTAAACCCATGCCAGTATCATCGTCTATTGCATTGGAATATAGGTTTTTAAAACACAAAAACCTTATTGCGAAAGGGGGTGCATCGCGGAATTATCACCACCCGTCGCTGAATGATATGTTTTGGCAACCTGGGGGAAATCCAAACCTAAAAGCCGAGGATGGAACCTCTTTTGAAACTGGATTGAAATTCGATATCCCACAAAGAAATTTTAAAAAAAGTATTGAGGTCAACATCTTTCTTTCAGAGATATCCAACTGGATTCTTTGGCTCCCAAACCTTAAGGGTTACTGGGAACCTGTTAACCTAAGTATGGTAAAAGCAAAGGGTGCTGAACTGGCAATGGTTATTAACCAAGAGATAGGCTCTGTAAAAGTTGGTGTAAGCGGAAGGTACAACTATACCAAATCGACCATTGAGAACTCCGGAGGAGTAATGCGACCTGAGGCAAATGGCAAGCAACTTCCGTTTATCCCAGTCCACTCAGGGGGGCTATCGATTAATTGTTCTTGGAAAAAATACCGTTTTACTTACACTTTCACCCACTTCTCGGAACGATTCACTACTACAAGCAATAATCCCAACTTGGTAAGAAGACTTTACCCCTACTTCATGAATAGTGCGTCGATTGGCAAGGATTTCAGGCTTTTAAACACCAATATTGCACTTCAACTAAGGGCTGACAACCTGCTAAACGAAAACTACCAAACCATAATGTGGCGACCTATGCCTGGAAGAAACTACATTTTAACTCTTAAGGTTGAACTTTAAACCCATTTACAAATCTCACAACTCAATTATAAGATGATGGCAAACAAATTGATTCAAACATTAATTGCTTTCGTTTTAATAGTTCTCACCAGTTGCATGAAGGAGGATGTTTTGCCAATATCTACTATCGATTTATTTGGTAGCCGTGGGGTTTTTATTGTGAATGAGGGCAACTACCTTTACGGCAATTCAAGCCTTTGCTACTACGACATCGACAAGAAGGAAGTTATAAACAACGTGTTCACAAAAGCCAATGGCATCCCATTGGGTGATGTTGCCTACAGCATGAATATTTACGATGGCAAAGGGTATATAGCCGTGACCAACTCCAGTTGCATTCATGTTGTTGATCTTAATTCGATGCTTATGCTTGGGACTATCGAAAACCTTCCTTCACCAAGGCACATCCTGTTTTTAAATAGTGAAATAGCGCTCGTGTCTGATCTTTATGCGAGGGGTATTAGTATTGTTAATACAAAAACCTTAGAGGTTACCGGAAAAATAAATACTGGCGGAACATCATTACCTTTCTATCAACATCCCACTGAGAACCTTATCAAAATAGGAAGTAAAATATACACAAACTGCTGGAGTTTTGACAATAAGGTGCTGGTTATTAGTGCTGAGACCCTAACCGTTATCGATTCGATAGTGGTTGGAATACAACCTCTTGCAATGGTTAAAGACAAAAATAATAACCTTTGGGTTATTAACGATGGTGGCTATTCAGGTAATCCTTTGGGATGGGAAAAACCTTCGCTAATGAGAATTAATTCATCCACTTTTGAAGTTGAAAACAGAATGGATTTTACATCCCTTAATGACATTGTTGGCCCAATTACCACAAATACAAATGGTGATTCACTATATTTCATTAGAAATCATATATACAAAATGCATATTGATGATAACGTTCTCCCCAGTGAGCCCTTTGTACTAGGAAATGAAAAAAACTTCAGAACTTTAATAACAGATCCTCTAACAGGCGATTTATATATAGCTGATGCCGCTGATTTTATGAGTGAAGGGAAGGTTTACCGTTTTTCATCAAATGGTTCACCACTTGATACCATTGATGTTGGTATAATCCCGGGAAATTTTTGTTTTAACTAACTTAAGTATTTTCTTAAAAAATAACTTCAAAAGTTTCAGAAAGCATATTGGTTAACTTTTATCTTCGTCTTCTCCATGTTCTATATATATTATTAAAGACTATGATAAATCCCCACACAGCCAACAAAACCGATATGATCAGCAACCAATTGGAAGATTCACCAAAATATAACCGTTGATAAGCCCAAATAACAAGTACTACTGTGGCTGCAATTAGCAATAAAAGATATTTTATTCCAAATCCATAATTACGATGGAATCGATTAGGGTGCCTAAGGTTGACCATTTTTATTTTTTTCAAAAATACCCATTAATTATTTATCAAATTTTCAAATTTGAAATATTAATTTTGAATTATTCTTTAATGCAATTTATTAACCATTATTCTATCCTAAAAATATAACCAAATGAAAAAAATACTGTTTATACTTTGCCTTGCAACTTTTTCACTACTTATCATTTCGTGCAGCGTTCAAAATCAGGACAATGCTGGCAAACCTAATGGGAAGTTATATATAATTGGAGGGGGCGATCGTCCCACTGAAATGGTTCAGCAACTTATAGATCTATCTGAGGTAGAATTCGGGCGTTACATCATTGTGCTCCCTATGTCAAGCGAAGATGTAGATACCGCTGCTTACTACTCAATGAAACAGTTCAAGGATTTAGGTGTCTCCAATATAACCTGGTTCAATTTTAAGAAGGATGAACTTATGGAACAAACTAAACTCGATTCTTTAATTAATGCCGGAATGATTTATATTTCTGGGGGAGATCAAAATCGATTTATGGAAATCGCCAATGGCACTCCTCTTGTTGATGCAATACATCAAGCTTACCATAAGGGTGCAATAATTGCAGGTACAAGTGCTGGAGCAGCCGTTCAAAGTAAAAAAATGATTACTGGTAACCAACATTTGCATCCAGACATGAAAGGGTATAAAACTATTCAGCCAAAAAATATTGAAATTGCTGAAGGTTTAGGTTTAATTGAATCGGCCATCATTGATCAACACTTTATTTGGCGCGAGCGAATGAACAGATTAATCTCTGTATGCATTGAAAATCCAAATGAATTGGCAATAGGAATCGATGAATCAACAGCAATTTTAGTTGATAACAATGTGGCTACTGTATATGGAAAAGGGCAAGTGCTTGTTCTAAATGCTACACAAGCAAACATATTTTCAAGCGATAGTTTGCTGGGAGCTGAAAATATTAGAATAAACTTGTACCTACCAGGGCAAAGTTTCAACTTAAAACCATAATACCGTTTTATCACTTTTAACTACCCTTTTGGTTTGCTATATTTGCACAAACTTAAACGGTGCTCATTGATTGATATTCGTAATCCACATTGGCTTGCAGCCTATACAAAGCCAAAAAACGAGAAAAAAGTATATCAGCGTTTGTTGGATGCTGGTATTGAAACCTATCTTCCCCTTCAAAAGAAAATGAAGCAGTGGAGCGACCGGAAAAAAATGATTGAAGAACCTTTACTTAGATCATACATTTTTATTAGGATAACTGAAAAAGAGTATTACAAAGTCCTTGGCATTCCGGGTTTGGTAAGGTACGTAACCTTCGAAGGAAAAGCAGCACCAATTCCTGATAAACAAATTGATACCCTTAAAATGCTTCTTGGGCAGCAAGTTGATATAGAAGTAATTGATCAAGTGATAGAACCTGGAGAAAGAATCGAAGTACGTATAGGTTCATTGACAGGTTTCGAAGGATCCATAGTTAAAATCTCAGGGAAAAGAAAAGTAATCATTCAACTTGATCATATTTCCCACTCCCTTTTGGTTACTCTACCAAAAGATTATATAATTAAAAAGCAGTAATTCTTTAACCTTATTGACCCTTTACTAGGTAAAACCTATCTTTCCGTTGAGAAGAAATGCTGGCAGGTTCTGCATAAGTTTCAATAATCTCTGCGGTTTAGAATGCGTGATCGAAATGCTCGGGTATTGAAAAATCTTCTTTGGTTGAGATGGATAGAAAACTTCTAAAAACGAATGGTGATTCCTGCGATTCAAACGCATATCTATGCCCATTGGTTGGTCCGTTGTATGTGTAAACATTTACCTTTTGTGCGTTGTTTTTATTTTCAAAGTAAAAAGGGGTATTCCTTATCATTACTGGGTTATAAGTAATAAAAGAGTGAGGTGGAATAAAACTAATCCTTTCGTTACGCGTAATTGAACCACTTAAAATTGATTCATTCGAAGAAAAGCTTTTATTCCATTTAACATCGTAACCCTGGGTGTATCCTTGGATTGTTGACTCATCTATCCAGTAACAAAACCTTTTACCCTCAATAATGACCGCTGATTTTGCCCAATCAACATATATTGGTTTAGAGTTCATGTTATGAACCTCTATTGAAATTGGACAATTCCTTCCAGAAAAAGCATATTTAATAATTAGTGAGTCATTTTCATAAACAAATTGCTTATAATCATCTTGACTCAAATTTCCACTTAAAGTAACATATTGATATTGACTACAACCTATTAATAGCAGGGCTAAAGTAGCAACCGCAAGTGCAAAAAATACATTTTTTTTAATGGGGTTCATTGGTGTAATTTTTAGGGGTATTTTTTGCTGAAACACAACAAAAATTATTCCTTAAATGGTTGTTAATACTTGAATGATTATATCAAGTTTAGCAACACCTAATGATATTTTTCAATTTTATTGACTCGGCTTGTATGTCTGCCACCCTCAAATTGAGCATTCAAAAAAGCGAGAACTATCTCTTTGGCCAAATCAACAGAAACAAATCGTGCTGGTATTGCACAAATATTTGCATTATTATGCATTCGAGCAAGCGTAGCTATCTCTGGAATCCAGCAAAGCGCTGAACGGATACCCTTATGCTTGTTAGCCGTAATGTTTACCCCATTCCCGCTTCCGCAAAGTACAATTCCAAGATCAAACTCACCTTTGGCAACAGCATCTGCCAAAGGGTGAGCATGATCAGGATAATCAACACTTTGATCTGAAAATGCACCAAAATCTTTTACAATGCAACCTTGTTCGGTGAGGTGTTCCTTTAAAACCTCTTTTATTTGAAACCCTGCGTGATCACTTCCAATGGCTAAACGAATTGTTCTCATAATAATCTGCTATTTTTGCAAAGATAACCCCTTTGGTATTTTTACAAATCAAATTGGCAAATAATGTCAGGAATATACATTCATGTTCCATACTGCAAATCTAAATGCGACTACTGCGATTTTTATTCAAATGTTAACACTGAGGGATTAAGCAATTTTGCAAACTTTATTGAAAAAGAGCTATCGCTTCGAAAAGATTATTTACCCAAAGGACAGATAAAAACAATCTATTTTGGAGGGGGAACCCCATCAATCCTTACGATTGACCAAATAAATACTATTTTAAATGCCATTAAAAAAAAAATTTCTCTATCGACTGACCTAGAAATAACATTTG